>JAYEIY010000228.1:0-7374 GCA_034660375.1 Verrucomicrobiota bacterium | reverse complement strand
CTAACTAAAATATCACTCGTTTTGTCTTCTTTTGGAACCCACCTGATTCGCTTTCCAAGTTTCAAAAAATCCTCTAAACGAAAATTGTCCATTAAAGTATCTACTGCATCGGAGCGGGCATGTGGCATGGCTATTCCAGGGGCAATTACAGTGCTGGATATTTCTTCTCTTTCTATTACCTGTTTGTAGGCTTCAACGTAATTACCTATGCCTTTTTCTATTGCAAGTTTTTTTAGTAAACTTCCAATAACAGAATCTCTGTTTGTTTCTGTCGTATTGCAGAGAATCTCTTTGTCGGAAAAGAGAGATGAAAATTTTATGCCTCCGTTACCATTCATACGTTGTTGACTCCCTAGGTGCTTTTTTTATGAGGTCTTGAAAATAATGAATTTAATTTAAGTGAAATTAATACTTAATCAAGAATGATAGAGATAAATTTAAAAAGATTTAGGGTTCAATGGTTTAAAAATGGATAAAACACAGCATCTTTTGAATATCAAAGGATAATAGTGAGTTTGATAATAATATTAAAAAATAAGGACAACAAATCTTGGTTAAAAAAACTGAATCTGTAATATTTTCTGCTTTGGAAGTGGAGGCTTCATTCGGTGAGCAGGTGCTTTTAAATAAAGCGTCTATAACGGTTCATGATGGAGATATCATTGGGCTGATTGGTCGAAATGGAAGTGGGAAATCCACGTTTTTAAGGATTATTGCGGGTCTGGAAGATCATTATTCAGGTTCTATAACCCAGAAAAAGGATCTCATTGTCAGTTTTCTCTCTCAGGAATTTGAACTTGATAAAGAAAAAAATGTTTTTGAAAATATTCTTGATGGAGCAGAGCATTTGATTCGTCTGGTTGAAGAGTATGAAAATCTTCCTTTAGATTCAGGAAAAAGTTTTGAATTGGAAAAAACTATTACTTTGCATGATGCTTGGAATTTGGAACGTCAGGCAGAATCTTTGATTGAATCATTGCGTATTCCCGGCAGAAACTTGCCTATCAGTCATTTATCAGGTGGAGAAAAACGCCGAATTGCTTTGGCAAGGACTTTAATAGGTAATCCGAAACTTCTTCTCCTGGACGAACCGACTAATCATCTTGATACTGACTCAATTGAATGGCTTGAATCATATTTGCAGACATTTACTGGGGCATGCATTTTTGTTACTCACGATAGATACTTTTTGGATCGTCTCTCCAATAGAATCGTGGAGTTGTTTCGAGGTGAGTTTTATTCTTACAAAGGCAAATACAGAGATTATCTTAAAAAGAAGGCAGAGCGTGATGAGCGCATGGTATCACGGGAACATAAACGGGGTCGTCTTCTCAAAAAAGAGTTGGAATGGATGCGAAGTGGTGCAAAGGCAAGAACCACCAAGGCTCAGTTCAGAGTTAATCGTTTTTACGAACTGGCCTCAGAAGACTCTATAGAACAGGATGAAGATGTGGATTTGATAATTCCTCCGCCTCCACGGTTCGGAAACAAGGTAGTTGATCTTGAAAATGTCTCAATGGGGTATGACAAGACTATACTTTTTGAAGATTTTTCTTTTGAATTTAAAGCTGGCAATAGAATTGGCTTAATTGGAGCAAACGGAGTGGGAAAAACAACTCTGTTAAAGATTATTACGGGGCAGCTTTTTCCGACAGCTGGAAAAGTGAATATTGCCGAAACGGTTAAGTTTAATTTTGTTGATCAGGAGCGATTGATATTGAATGATGAGCTTTCTGTTTTGGATGAAATAGGGGAGGGCAGAGACTTCCTTTATCTAGGCGACAGGAAAGTGGGGATTTGGAGTTATTTAAAAAGATTCCTTTTTTCTGATGAAAAGATAAAAACCAAAGTAGGGGACTTATCTGGAGGAGAGAAAAATCGTCTGATGCTGGCAAAAATTCTGAAAAACGGTGGTAATTTTATTATTCTTGATGAGCCGACCAATGATTTGGACTTACCAACACTGAGGCTTTTGGAAAAGGCCTTGATTGCGTTTCAGGGTTGCGTGCTTGCAGTAAGTCATGATCGTTTCTTCCTGAATCGTATTTGTAATGGAATTCTTTCATTTGAAAAATCAGGAGAATTGTTCTTTGATCACGGTGATTATAGTTATTATTTAGAGCAAAGGAAAAAGAGATTACAGTCAATCCTTGCAGAAAAATCTGTTAAAATTATTCAAAAAGAGGCTATTTTAGAAAAACCTAAATCAAGAAAATTGAAATATTCTGAAAAGCTGGAATTGAGTGGAATGGAGGAAAGGATAATTGAAGCGGAAGAAGAGATTGAAGATATTCAGGAAAGTTTTCTTGCCCCCGATTTTTACAAAAAACCTGGCGAAGAGATCAAAAGAATACAAGAGAAATTAGAAAATAAAAAAGATGCTCTGGCAAATCTTTATGCCCGCTGGGAAGAACTTGAGAAAATAAAAACTAATTCTTGAGAGCTAATGTATTTCTGAATTCTTGAAGTTTTTATCTAAAATGAGTTGCGAAAATGAATGAAACATGTAGTTTTAAAGAGAATGAATCTTTGTTCTTTGTAGTCAAAAATTTTACCTTAAATGAAAATCAATGAATTATTATTATTTTATATCATCTCTGCCAAATCTTACTCTTGGCAAAGAAATGTCTGTCAGTTATGACGAGTTCATGTATTCTTGTAAAGATATTTTATCAGATCCTCTTTACAGTGAACTACAGAATATATCTCTTATCCCCCGAAACAAAGTCTCTTGTTCTGCAGAAAAGGAATGGAATGCATTTGAGACAAATCTAAGAAACTGGTGCGTTCGCAGGCGAATACACAATACAAAACATGATCCCGAAAAATATCTGAGAGAGGATTTGGATTTATTTGCATCAATGGAAAAGGATATTGAAGATGCACTTGACTCTCCAAACCCATTGGAAACAGAAAAAAGAATTGATAAACTCAGATGGAGTGCTTTGGATAATCTGATGGTTCGTCATGAATTTGATTTCAATGCAATTTTTATATATCTGATACGAATTTTAATAATGCAGAAATGGCAGGGGTTGGATACAGAAAAAGGTCGCGCAAAACTTGAAGGAATGATGACAAATATAATAAAGAAGTCTGAAAAAGAATAGAATATACATAATTTAGGAGTGTCTAGATGTCTAATAATAAAACAGGACAAGTTATTGCCGTAAATGGAAATATGGTAACTGTTGCTTTTGATACGCATGTAATTCAAAACGAAGTGGCGTATATTAAAGTAGGTGAAGCCAGATTAAAATCTGAAGTAATTCGCGTGAAAGGGAAAAATGCTGATTTGCAGGTTTTTGAAAGTACAAATGGAGTTAAGGTTGGACAGGATGTAGAATTTTCAGATCAATTGTTATCCGTTGAACTGGGACCCGGAATTCTTGGAAATGTCTATGATGGTCTTCAGAATCCACTCAATGATCTTGCAGAAAAATCAGGATATTTTCTAAAACGGGGAGAATATCTCTGTGCTTTGAACGAAGAAGTTAAATGGACGTTTACTCCGCTTGCAAAAAATGGTGATATTCTTGAAGCCGGAGATACAATTGGAACAGTTCCCGAAAATGTATGTACGCATAAAATTATGCTTCCATTTGCTTTCAAGGGTGATTGGGAAGTTATTTCTGTTATAGAAAAGGGAGATTATACGGTAAGAGAAAATATTGCAAAAGTTAAGCAGGGCAGAGAAACAAGAGATGTTACAATGGTGCAGGAATGGCCTGTAAAAGTTCCTATCTCAAACTATCAAGAACGCCTTCTTCCTGTTGATCCTCTTGTTACTCGAACTCGTACAATTGATACATTCTTTCCCGTAGCTAAAGGTGGAACATTTTGTACACCAGGACCATTTGGAGCAGGAAAAACCGTTTTGCAACATGCACTTAGTCAATATGCCGATATTGATATTGTAATTGTTGCAGCTTGTGGAGAACGTGCAGGGGAAGTAGTTGAAATTTTAAGAGAATTTCCTGAGATTGATGACCCAAAAACTGGGGGAAAACTTATAGATAGAACAATTATTGTTTGCAATACCAGTTCAATGCCGGTGGCAGCTAGAGAGGCTTCTGTTTATACTGGTGTAACTCTTGCAGAATATTATCGTCAGATGGGGCTTGACTGTCTTTTATTGGCAGATTCTACGTCTCGTTGGGCTCAGGCTTTGCGCGAGGTATCTGGACGTCTTGAAGAAATACCGGGAGAAGAGTCATTTCCTGCATACCTTGAATCTCTTATTGCAGCATTTTATGAACGTGCTGCACTGGTTCGTTTTAAAGATGGTTCTACTGGTTCTGTAACAATTGGCGGAGCTGTAAGTCCTGCCGGAGGTAACTTTGAAGAACCTGTAACACAGGCAACACTCAAAGTTGTGGGAAGCTTCCTTGGACTTTCCCGTGAAAGAGCAGATGCAAGAAGATTTCCTTCAATTCATCCTATAGATAGTTGGAGTAAATATAGTTCATTTATCGATATTAATAAAGTTGAGTTGGCACGAAAAGTCTTGCGTGATGGAACCGAAGTAAGTCAAATGATGAAGGTGGTTGGAGAGGAGGGGATTACGACGGAAGATTTTACTGTATTTATGAAAAGTGAATTTCTTGATGCTGTTTATTTGCAACAAAGTCCTTTTGAGAAAGTAGAGGCTGCAACCTCTGAAAAACGTCAGAAACATATTTTTGATATTATTTGTACTATTTTGCAATATGATTTTGGTTTTAAAGAAAAGGATGAAGTTAGAAAATATTTTAATCATCTTCGACAATTATTTATTGATTTAAACTATATGGTTTATGAGTCGGATGAATTCGTTGAGCAGGAGAAAGATATTATAGAATTTTTGAAGAAAAGTGATTTGGAGATAACAATATGAAAAAAGTATATCATAGAATAATTGAGATAGCTGGGAGTGTTATAATTGTCGAGGCCGATGGGATTTTTAATGAAGAGTTGGCACAAATAACTACACGTGATGGAGTTTCTCTTGCACAGGTTATCCGAATTTCTGGTAAACGGGTTGCTTTGCAGGTCTTTTCTGGTAGTAGAGGAATTTCTACAGGTGATGAAGTACATTTTCTTGGAAAAGAGATGCAGATAACAACCTCTGAAAATCTTCTTGGGCGTGTCTATAATGGCAGTGGAAAACCAAGGGATAATGGTCCTGATATTACAACAAATATGGTTGATATTGGTGGACCGTCTGTTAACCCTGCAAAAAGAATTATCCCCAAAAATATGATTCGTACCGGAATCCCAATGATAGATGTTTTTAACTCACTTGTAGAATCCCAAAAAACTTCCGATTTTTTCCGTTGCTGGAGAACCCTACAATGAACTCCTGGCAAGAATTGCTATGCAAGCCGAGGTCGATACAATTATAGTGGGTGGAATGGGCTTGAAATATGATGATTATTTAAAACTTAAAAATACGCTTGATGAAGAAGGAGCGCTTACCCGTACGGTAATGTTTATGCATACTGCATCTGATCCGACTGTAGAATGCCTTATGATTCCGGATATGGCACTCGCTGTAGCAGAAAAGTTTGCTGTCGATGGAAAAAAAGTACTTGTTTTACTCACAGATATGACCAATTTTGCAGATGCTCTCAAAGAAATTGCAATCACAATGGAACAAATCCCCTCTAATCGAGGATATCCCGGAGCTCTCTACAGTGAACTCGCATCAAGATATGAAAAGGCCGTAGATTTCGATGACGCAGGATCAATAACTACTCTTGCTGTTACTACTATGCCAGGTGATGATGTTACTCATCCGGTTCCCGATAATACCGGTTACATTACAGAAGGACAGTTCTACTTGAAAAATGGAAGGATTGAACCATTTGGATCTCTTAGTCGTCTCAAACAACTTGTAAATGATAAGACCCGTGGTGATCATAGAGTTATTATGGATACGATGATTCGACTTTATGCACAATTTAAAGAAGCCTTAGAAAAACAGTCGATGGGATTTAGAAGTAGTGGCTGGGATGACAAACTCCTTAAATATGGCAATAGATTTGAAAATGAATTAATGAGTCTTGAAATAGATATTCCTTTGGAAAAAGCTCTTGATCTTGGGTGGGAGATACTTTCTGACTGTTTTGAACCTGAAGAAACCGGTATAAAAAGTGATCTGATAAAAGAATTCTGGCCGAAAAATGCAGACAGTACGGACTAAACAGACTAAAACAGACTAAAACAGACAAAGCGGACAGCACGGACTAAAAAGGAAAAACTATGAACAATAAAGAAGGCAAAAAAAAATCGAAATTTTCAACCCATCTCAAATGCGGCAAAGAAAATATACGGTTCTCATGGTGGTTTTCGCAACCTTAAAGCTTATTAGGTTGCGGAATTATGTTAAGATTATACTTGTCGTTTTTGTCAGAAATATGTCAAAAAAAGGACAGACACTACGATCAGATGGTTCAGGCTGCTCGCAGTAGATATCAAAATATAGCTGAAGGAAGTGAAGATAGTGCAACAAGTAAAAAACTGGAAATGAATTTAACGAACGTAGTAAAAAGTAGCATTGGAGAATTAGAACGTGATTATCAGAAATATCTTATGAGGCACAATCTTAAAATATGGAAAAAAGGTGAACCTGAATTTGAAGAAGCTAGAAAGTTACGTCCAAAGTTTTTGACAGAAGCAGCTGGATGGGTAAACATACTTAACAACCAACAGGAAGAACGCGTCGCAAACTTAGGTGCAATACTTTCAGCACAGGCTCATTGGCTTTTGGAACGTTTGCTGGATCGATAAGCTGAGGATTTTGAAGCAAATGGCGGTTTTTCGGAATGCTTGTATAAAACCAGAACAGATAAAAAGTGGGGCAAACGGAAAGAGTAGACAGTACGCATTAAGATCTAGAAGTCCTTTGTCTGTTTAGTCCGTTTACCGTTAGTCCGTTTACCGTTAGTCCGTTTACCGTTAGTCCGTTAGTCCGTTAGTCCGCCTGTCCGTCCTGTCTGTACGAAAATGAAAAAATAATGAAAAAATAATGAAAATAATTCTCCAAAGAACTTAAAATTAATTAGACATATTTTTATAAATAAGAAATCCTAAAAATGAAAAGCATATTCCGAAAATTGCAACGGGCAGGAGGCTTTCTGGTGAATTTTCTATGAAAGGTGTTTTATCGACTAACCATCCCAGCAAGGGAGCTAAAAAAGCAATAGATAAGGTTTTGCTTTGATTTGCAATAGATAATGTAGTTGCGACAGTTTCTTTATCTCCTTTGTCATAAAATAAACTGACAAAAACTGGTTTCCAGAGATTCAGCATTACACCAAGGAATATGAAGCCGATAATTGGTAATATAGTAATTTTGAAAAACATTCCTAAGGTAATAAGAAGATATATCCC
>JAYEIY010000227.1:0-7437 GCA_034660375.1 Verrucomicrobiota bacterium | reverse complement strand
TTATTTTGTTTTTTTTGTAAAAGAACAGAAAAAACAATTTTTTAACAAACATACAATGATTAATTATGAACACAAAAGCAATTTTACTTATAACTTGTCCCGATAGGATTGGACTGGAAGCAACAGTATCACAATTTGTACACATGCATAATGGAAATATTATACGTTCTGAGCATCATATTGACTCTGAATTGAATGTTTTCTGTATGCGTATTGAGTGGGATTTTGATAAATTTGATTTAACAAAAGAAGAATTTAAAGAACATTTTTCACCTCTAGCAAAAAAATATTCAATGAATTGGAAGGTTAGATTTTCTGATATTTCCTTAAAGATGGGGATTCTTGTTTCAAAATATAGTCATTGTTTGTGGGATCTGCTTCTTAGGTATGAAGCGGGGGATATTAACGTAGATATTCCTGTTATTATTAGCAATCATCCTGATCTTGAGCATGTTGCTGAAATCTTTTCAATTCCTTTTTATCATCTTGATGTAACAAAAAGTGATAAAAAAGAAAAAGAAATTATTGCATTGCTTCATAAGTATGATGTTGATTTTGTCGTTTTGGCTAGATACATGCAGATATTGAGCAGTTTATTCATTAATGAATTTGCTGATAATATAATTAATATTCATCATTCATTTTTACCGGCATTTGCGGGGGGAAGACCATATCAGAAGGCATACGCCCGCGGTGTAAAACTCATAGGAGCAACGGGTCATTATGCCACAAAAGATCTTGATGAAGGTCCAATAATAGAGCAGGATGTTATCAGAGTAACTCACCTTGACGATATAGACTCTTTGAAACGTAAAGGTAAAGACCTTGAGAGGCAGGTTTTGGCAAAAGCAGTAGAATATCATGCAGATCACAGAATTCTGGTATATGAGAATAAAACTGCTGTTTTTAGATAATTTTTATTTTTTTTCATTTTCTCAATTGAAAAGTAAAGATCATTACGTAGATTAATAACTCACTTTAAAGAAATGTGCGGGCGTAGCTCAGTGGTAGAGCATCACGTTGCCAACGTGATTGTCGACGGTTCAAATCCGTTCGCCCGCTCCAACTTCGTACACCCTCTTTTTTTACCTCATTTTTCTTTTATACTTTACAAATAATTATTCGAGTATCTTTGCTAACAGGGCTTTTTGGGCGTGGAGTCTGTTTTCTGCCTCGTCCCATACGATGGATTTTTCACCGTCAAGGACTTCTGCAGTAATCTCTTTCCCTCTGTAGGCAGGGAGACAGTGCATAATTCTTACATTATCAGATGCCAGTGATACGAGTTTAGAGTTTACTTGATATGGTTGCAGTATTTTTATGCGCTCTTTTGCTTCTTCTTCGAATCCCATGCTGACCCATACATCGGTATAAATATAGTCTACATCTTTTACTGCCTCTGACACATCTGATATTACTGTCAAAGAACCATTCCCCTGTGCAGAATCATATATTTTTAAGTCAGGATGATATCCTTCGGGAGCTGCAATACGAAGATCCATATTCATCATTTTTGCGGCAATAATCCAGGAATTTGCCATATTACTTGCTCCATCTCCAAGAAAAGCTACTTTTATATTTTCAAGATGTCCAGAGTATTCTTTTATTGTCATAAGATCCGCAAGTAACTGACATGGATGAAGTTTGTCAGTAAGCGCATTAATTACCGGTATCTCCGAATGTTTGGCAAAAGTCTCAATTCCGCTATGTTCATGGGTTCTTATTACGACGGCATGTAGATAGCGACTCATTACTTTTGCTGTATCCGACATGTTTTCTCCTCTGCCTAACTGTAGATCATTTTTTCCTAGAAAAAGCGGGTATCCTCCCAGTTCTGAAATTCCTACTTCAAAGGAGATTCTGGTTCTTGTAGAAGATTTTGTAAAAACCATTCCAATGGATTTTCCTTTAAGTGGCATATAATCTGATTGTCCTCTTGTCTTTTTGAGTTCAATCCCGAGGTCTATTATGTCATTTAGATTTTGTGATGAGATATCAGTAAGTGCCAATAGGTGTTTATTTTTCATTTTTTCTCCAAGTTTTCAATAACATTACAAATAATATTTACTGCTTTGTCGGCTTCTTCTTTTGTTATATTCAGTGGAGGCAACAGTCTTAGAACATTTTCTCCTGATGGCAGGATAATTAGATTTTTTTCGAGAACTTTTTTTATTATTTCCTGGATATTTCCATCAATTTCAATGCCTATCATTAATCCGATTCCACGAATTTCTTTTACAATAGAATTATTTTGCAGTTTTTGCTGAAGTTCTTTTTTGAGATAAACTCCGGTCTCTGTACACATATTCAGAATTTCTTTTTTATCAAATTCTTCAAATACGGCCAGAGCTGCTGCACAGCCTAGAGGCATGCCTCCGAAGGTGGATGCATGAGTTCCTGGAGTGAGAACATTTTCTAATTTCTTATTAACTTCAAATGCAGCTATCGGGAATCCATTTCCTAGTGCTTTTGCCATTGAAATAATGTCAGGAACTACTCCTGAGTGCTGATATGCAAAGAGTTCCCCCGTTCTTCCCATTCCGGATTGGACTTCATCAAATATAAGGATCAAATCATTTTTATCACAGAAATCACGTACTGCTTTCAAAAATGCGTAGTCCGCAATGCGTATTCCACCTTCTCCCTGTATAGGTTCAAGCATAATAGCTATCGTACGGTCTGAACAGGCTTTTTTTACTGCATCTATATCGTTAAATGGAACATGGATAAAACCCTCTAAATCAGGAGCAAATCCCTTTCTATATTTCTTGCGTCCTGTGGCTGCAAGGGTAGCAAGAGTTCGACCGTGAAAGGCTTCTTCCATACATATAATTTCGTATTTTCCTTTATCTGAACCATATTTTCTTGCTAGTTTGATTGCGCCTTCATTTGCTTCTGCACCACTGTTGGCAAAAAATACTTTTCCTCCGATAGAATTTTCTGATATAACTTTTGCTAATTTAGGCTGTAGTTCATTGTAGAAAAGATTTGAGGTATGAACCAGTTTTTCTGCCTGCTTTTGAATTGCGACAGTAACTGTTTCGTTACAGTGTCCGAGACTGCATACTCCTATTCCTGATGAAAAATCGAGGTATTCTATTCCCTCTGAATCTGTTAGAATTGCACCTTTGCCTTTTGTAAAGAGAAGATTTTGTGAATATGTTTTTAATACGTAATTGTCATACATTTCAACAATTTTTTCTTTGTTATTATTATTCATTTGATTATCTTTGTTTTTAAATAAGTTTATTTTAAAAGGATATTTTACCAAAATTGAATTTACTCTATCTTGTCAGATTGTCAATTATGGCTATAATTTTTTTTTAAATTATTCTTTCTAAATAATTATCTGGAATATTTATGAATAAACAAAGTTGGTATTTTTTAGGGGAGGGCAGGAAAAGTCCTTCTTACAATATGGCTATGGATGAATTATTGCTTTCTTTTGTAGAGAGTAAACCAGTTTTAAGAATCTATGATTGGGATGTGCCGACAATTTCAATCGGATATTCTCAGAGACTTAGTGAGATAAATACAGCTGGTTATAGGGTTGTCCGTCGTTATACGGGAGGTGGGGTTGTTTTTCACGATACATCCTATACTTATTCACTTGTTTTCCCTAGTTCTCATTTGCTTGTTGATAAAGCCAGGCTGGAAGGCTATAAAGTTGTGAACGAGGCTGTTATGTCAGCTCTTTTGCCATACAATAAAAATCTCTATCTTTATGATAGAAAACTTGATGATGATACAGATTTATCTATCATGGCATGTGCAGAAAATCCAACTTTTTATGATGTAATGAAAAATTCTGAAAAAGTATCAGGTTGTGCTCAACGTAGAAATAAAAATGGTTTGCTTGTAGAAGGATACATAAAAAAAATAGCTCTCGCTCAGGAATCTTTGGAAAAAGCATTAAAAAATACCTTTGCAGAATATTTTAATTGTAGCTATGAATCATTTCCTGATAAAAAAGATCTCTTTTTTCAGGCAGAACAACTTGCCAAGAAGAAATACCTGTCGAAAGAATGGAATTTTAAAAGATGATAGGATTTAGTTCCTTAGTTCTTATCTTCGTGATATTTACCGTTCAGGGGCTCACTTTCCTGCCACCTAATTATTCTGCCAATTTATTCTTTTGGTTTATCCAGTTTGGGGTAAGGAAGTACTAAAAATCCAGTATTTGATCACCAACACCAAATAGTTTTGCTATAATTGCGACTCTCATCCACATACCGTTTCGTTCTTGTCTCCAGTAAACAACTCTTGGATCATTGGCGAAATCAATAGCTTCTTCTATTTCGTCACGTTTTGGAAGGGGATGCAAGAGGTATGCTTCTTTTTTCATTTGTTTGAGGTGTTCCATGCGAAAAACATACTTGTTTTCTGCTTTTACATGTCCCAAATCATGCGTTAACTTATCGTGTTCATCCTGAATTCTTGTCATATAGATTGCATCTACTTCTGTTATTGCATCAGAAATAGAGTCTACATTCTCATAAGAAATATTGTCATTTTTATCTATAAAATCAATTATATCCTGACTCATCTTATATTCATTCGGAGCACAAAAAAGTAGTTTTACATCATTAAAATTTTTCATAAGATAGCTCAAAGAACGCACTGTTCTACCTCTTTTTAGATCGCCTACAAGCATAATTGTTTTCCCATCTATTCCACCAACATTTTCAAAACTTTTTTGGAGAGTATATATATCCAGTAGAGCCTGAGTAGGATGCTGAGCTTTTCCTGCTCCACCTGATACAATTGGAATCGGGCGATTCTCTCCGTTTATATTAAGGCGACGTGATGCCATTGCGGAAATCCAATATGCAATTGAACAGGAAATGTCTTCTGGATGACGCATAACAACCAAATCTACATATGAGAGAAAAGTGCGCAGGGAATCTGACAGGGTTTCTCCTTTTGATATAGAAGATATCTTTGCGTCTCTTACAGACATTCTGGACATTCCCAGAATTGTTTCTGCTGCATTAAATGACAGAAATGTTCTTGAACTTGGTTGAATAAAAAAGTTTAGAACAAGTCTATGTCTGAGTAATTGTTTTAGAAAATCAGCACCTTTTTCTATTTTATGTATCTTTCTCGCGACATCGGACAAGCGACATAGATATTCCAGATTATTTCTATCGAATTGCTGCGCATATATAACTGCATTTTCTCCTATATATGGAACCTGTTCTGATTCTGGAAGAGCTATAAATTCTTCAATTCCCAAGTGTATCATGTTAATCTCCTGGTCGATTTTTTAATTAACTATAAAAATAAAATAACCTTCATCTGCTTTGGAAATATACGTTATTACACCTTATCTTACAACTGTAAAGCACTAACATTTTATAAGGAGTTTGAAAAAAATGAAAATCAAAATTATAGGATCAGTTTTTTTTCTAAGCAGTGTATATTTTTTATGGGTTTTATTCTTCGGTGAGCGTATTAATCAATGGGAAATAAAAAATTTCCCTGCGAGCAATTCTAATATTATTTGTTTTGGTGACAGTCTTGTTGCCGGAGTTGGTGCAAATTCCAAAGAAGAGACATATCCTGCTTATTTGCAAAATTTGTTAGGTGTAGAGCTGAAGGCAATCGGTTTTCCCGGGATGACAGCAGAGGATGGTGCTAAGAAAATAGAAACGCTCGATTTCTCTGATGCCGATATTATTATTGTTACGTTAGGGGGAAATGATATTCTGAAGCGAGTGAATTGGAAAAATACGGAAAAGCATCTCAAAGCTATTTTTTCTGATTTGCACAATGATGGTTATTTAGTTGTTTTTTCTGGAGTAAATAGTCCCTTTGGAAGAGGGCGAAATAAAAAATATACTAAAGTATGCCGAGAATCTGGAGTTTATTTTATTCCCAATGTATTGGGTGGAATAATCACAGATGTTTCTCTAAAAGCAGATAATATTCACCCCAATTCCAGAGGATATAAAAAAATGGCTGAAAAAATTGCAGAAAATCTTGATATGTAGACATTGTACGAAAAGTTTTGAAAGCCCTTTATTTTGTGTAACTTCATTTTTATATCAAAGTTTTTTGAAAACCTCTGAATTGCGGTTACTTTAATAGAAAGTAGATAATATTAGTTAGAAAAAGGAGTAAGTATAAATTATGCAAGCATTAAAATTTGAAACAGATGTGTGTAGTGACACAATTAAGATACCCAATAAATTCAGAAAGAATGTTATGAATCATCATATTGAAGTTATTATGATGTATCGACAAAATAAAAAAATTGAAGAGAGCCATAAAAAAAACATGATAAATGTTTTTTCTGACAAATTCCAGGTAGATAAAATAAATAAGTTTTCAAAAGAAGAATTACATGAAAGATAAAAACGTTTTTATTGATACAAATATCTTAGCTTATGCGATTATGGATGACAAATCACCAAAGCATTCAAATGCCCGCACCTTTCTAGAGAATATAGATAACAGAACTTTTATTAGTTCACAAGTTCTTAATGAACTCTATAGCGTCTTACTGAGACATGGTTTTGAGGATAGGGATATTCAAACTCAATGTCGAAAAATAGCAAGATCAATGAATGTCACCAGCATAGATTTTTATATCATTGAAAAAGCATGGACAATAAAAAATAAATACGGCTTTTCAATTTGGGATTCATTAATTATTGCTGCCGCTTTAGAAGCATCTTGCTTGATTCTTTACTCTGAAGATATGCAGCATGAACAAGTTATAGAAGAAAAGATATCAATATTAAATCCATTTAAAATATAAACAGAAGGTAAAAATAAAATAAAAAAGCAACTGCGTAGATCGCAGAAATATAGTAAAATAGTTCGATTAAATCTTTGATGATTGTGTTATCTGCAATCAATGAATTTATATAATCGTAACCGTTTGATGGTTGTTGAGTAGAAAATCGCCAATTTTTTAACACATATAACGCTGTCAAACGAGTTGCGTCCGTTTTGGGCGTATTCTCGTTTGTGTATATGTGTGGGTGTTTGGCGATACCTCTATTCAACATGAATGTGGGATACGCCCTTTTTTTTGTGGGTGTATTTTAAGAGAAAATAATAAAAAAATAAAAGGAAATTCGTAATGTGAGAATTCATTGGTGGTATTATTAGTTTAGCTTTTATTTATTGGATATACCAACAAATTCTGGGAAGGCACATAGACCGCATGAGAGAAGACTTAGATGCTGTAAGAACACATCTTGGAATCAAAAGAAAAGAAGTGCTTGAAGAATTAAAACCTGAAAAGAAATCATAAATTTATCTATCACACAAAAAATATAGGAAAAAGAAAAATGGGAAAAGAAATGAGAGCGCCAAGCGAAGCTGGCGTAAACAAGCTGGACAATCCAGCACGGATAAAGGTTAGCCACCAGTCCGGAACGGAACCATGCGCATGGTAAGGTAACGAGCCATGTGAAGCCATGGGAA
>JAYEIY010000226.1:0-7649 GCA_034660375.1 Verrucomicrobiota bacterium | reverse complement strand
TGTCTGCGTACTTCAGTATGACGACTTACAGGAACCCAGAATTTATTATAGAATCCTCGAAGAAGCATTGAGTGTGGTTTCAGAGTTTTCTGCTGAAAAACTCCAAAGCTCTTTTTCGGCAGTTCATATTTTGGGATATTATAAAAATACTGTAGAGCAGCCTGGGCACTCCAGCATATAAAAAAACTTGACCAGACATTTCTTAAACTCCATTCAAAAATTTTTTTTAATTCTTCCCAATAAGCAATATCTTCCCAATCCATAAGTTCCACAGGAGCACCGGTAATTATCAATCCGTCAAATTTCCTATCGCAAATCTCAGACCATGTACGATAAAACGTCCCGAGATGTTTTTCACTGATATTTGAAGGGCGATATGTTTCTGTTGTAATCAAAGTAGGATTGACTTGCAGTGGAGTATTTCCCAGTAGCCGTGCCAGTTGAGTTTCTGTTGCAATTTTATTAGGCATAAGGTTGAGGATAGCAACCTCAAGCGGGCGTATGTCCTGATGCAATGCATGTGATTCATCAATAACAAAGATATTTTCTGCATCCAATGTTGCTCGCGCTGGCAGATTATTAGCTGTTTTTATTGGCATTTTCTATTTCCCATTTTTTTGTTTTACAAAATTATTATATAGATCTGGTCCTCACTCTTTCCCTCTCTTTCGCTCTTAATTATTCTGTCACATAATCATTCTGTCAATCCGCCTTTCCCTCTTTTTTACTTTTTTAGGTATATACCTTTATTTCTTTTTTACAACTTGTTTTCCTTTGGAAATTGCAACTTTTGAGAATGGTGGGAGGTCTTCAGTAATCCAGACATTACCTCCTATGATAGAACCTTTTCCAATTGTAATATCTCCCAAAATAGTTGCACCTGCATAAATGGTTACATTTTTGTCTATACTAGGGTGTCTTTTCATTCCTTTGATTATATTACCAGATTCATCTTTAGGAAAACTCAGTGCTCCAAGGGTTACTCCCTGATAAATCTTAACATTGTCTCCTATCATTGTTGTTTCTCCTATGACAACGCCAGTTCCGTGGTCTATAAAAATGCCATTGCCCATTTTTGCTCCGGGATGAATATCTATACCAGTTTCTGAATGTGCATATTCTGTCATTAAACGTGGGATAAGGGGAATCTTTTTTGAATAAAGAGCATGAGCGAGTCGCTGAACCGTTATGGCTCTGATACCGGGATAACTGAGAATTATTTCATCAAATGACTGTGCAGCCGGATCCCCTTCATAACTGGCAGTAACATCTCGTTTCATTATAGTGCGGATTTTTGGGATTGATTCTAATAAGAATTCAGTTGCATCTGCTGCCATTTCCGGGATATTACAGTCTTCACAGTCGGTTATCTCGCAATTATAGTGTAATACCTTAGTGATTTGTTGAAATAATTCACTATAGATTCGAGAGAGGAGTGTTCCTATGCTGTAGTGTATGGTAGTAATATCATAATTTTTAGTTCCCGAATATCCCGGGAAAACAAGTTCCAGCAAATCATTGAGAATGGCAAAAATTTCATTTTTTGTAGGAAGATTATAGCCTTTTATATGATTAATTCCTTTTTTATCATCAAATGTGGTAGTTATTTTTTCCACAAGATTGTCAAGGAAATCGGCATTAGTCATCCGGCTGTATTTATTTTCGCATGTAGGTTGCATAATCAAATCTCCCATTTTGTATTTTCTAGAAAAGATTGATAATCTTTTTTTGTATTGATATTTTTAAAGCAGTTATTTATCGGATATTTTTTTTGTTTGCTTTGAATTTAAATCTTTGAAAGCTGAAATCAAACACAATTTAAAAAAATCTTGCAGAGGATAAACATTTTTAAATGCACATATTTATTTTAGCCATATTAGTGCAATATTAGATTTGTTGAGTAGTTAAATTTATCTTAACATTTCGCTAATTAAGACAGGCTTCGAGAGAGATTATAGAACAAGCATTTTTTATGGCGAGCTTTTCTGCTTTTTCAAAGTGTTGTCCTAATTGAGCGACTGAATGTGCATCATCATTGATTATTATGGGTATATTGCGTCGTGCGCACATCTGTAATATTTTCTCGGATGGATATGCTTCTTTACAGGGCTTATTCCATCCAGAGGTATTTATTTCAATAATCTTTCTATTTTCTTTTGCTACATCAAGTACGTCGCATATTTTTCCCGTAAAATCTTTAGAAGGATAATATGTGAATTTTTTAGGTAGGTCAAGGTGTCCTACAAATGTAAATATTTCGGATTGCATAAGTTGTTTCATTGCATCCCAGTATTCTTCATATTTTTCATTAATTTCTTTTTTAGAGAGAGATGCCCAGTCAGTCTTGGCATAATCCAAAGGGAATGAGCTCAGAAAGTGTATGCTACCAACAAGAAAATCAAAATCAAAGGATTTTAGAATTTTCAATAATTCTTTAATGCGTGGGTTATTTGGGAAAAAGTCAACTTCCAGTCCTAATTTTACAGAGATTTTAGAATTAACAGCTTCACTTCTTACCTCTGCAACATAATCAGCGAGTTTATTAACAGGCATTGCCCATTCAATATGCCGTATTTCCGGATGAAGAACCAAATGATCACTGAAGCCAATTTCTTTAAATCCTTTTTGTGTTGCAGCATCAATCATTTCTTTGACTGAATTTTTGCCATCGCTCAATCTTGTATGGCAATGATATGTGGTGAGATTTCTAGAGTGTCTCATAGATTTGATAAAGTTCTTTTTCTACTTCAAAAAATGTCTGCGGTCTTTTTTCTGTTTCTTTTTTCATAAGTCGTCCAAGAAGATCGACTAAGCGTGGATCTATTTGCTTAAGCATATTGCCTTTTAGAGAGAGTCTAAGTTTTGCTACGTGTTTTTTTGCGAGAGCGCTAGCTTCCTTTGCATTGAAGAACGTTTTTCCTGCCAAGCCGTGATACATAACCTGTCCGAGACTATAAAGTTCACTGTACATATTCTCTCCAGTGCCAGAAATCCTTTCCGGTGGCAAATAGAATGGAGAACCATTGATCATATCTTCCGGGATTGTTCTAGCTTCTTCCACATGCATGCAGAGTCCAAAATCATAGAGAATTGCATTGTCTTCTTTTGTAATAATAATATTTTCTGGCTTCAAATCTCTGAATAGATATCCTGCGTCATACATATGCTGTTCTGCGGAGAGTAATTGCAGTGCATAACGAGTAATGTCTCTTTGTGGTATCTTTCCTTTGCGATCTATAAGATTATCCATTCGTTCCCCAACAGCAAATTCCATGGCATAATAATATTCTCCATTTTTGTTTCCACTTGAGACTACTGCAGTAATATTTGGATGAATTCCGAAAGAATTTGCAGCTTTTATCTCATTTATCAATGCGTCAACTAAAAGCTTATTATTTTTCCCTTCCCGAGGAAGAATCTTTACAGCATAATAATCGTCTTTATATTTTGTGTGGCATGCCTTATAGACGCTTCCCATTCCCCCCCCGCCAAGAGGTTGAAACAACCAAAATCTCCCGATGCGCATTGGAATAAAGTTTAAATTTGAACAATTTGGGCATGAAAACATTTCCAGAGGCTCATAATCCTCAAGACGAAAAATCTTAGAGCATTTTTCACACTTAAAAACACCTTTTTCAAATAAATCCAATTGAGAGGAAATTTTATATTCAAGATCTGTGTCTCGTTTAAAAACAGACGTTATTTTTTTTAAAAGATTCAAAGTAGTTTGCCTATTGAAAAAATTAAATCAATTTGATAAAATGACATTGCAATCATAGCAATATTACATTACCATATTATTTTAAAAAATCAAGACCACTTTTCAATTTCAAAAAAAATATTATGATAATTACTAAAAAATTTGTTTTTCATGCTGCTCATCGTCTTTGGAATACCTCCTGGACTTCAGAAAAAAATAATGAAATTTACGGACGGTGCTGTAATTTGCACGGGCATTCCTATAGGTTGACTATTTTTTTGGAGGGTAGGGTTGACGAGACAGGAATGGTACTCAATTTCAATACACTTGATGCAATTGTAGAAGACAAAATACTTTCTCGCTATGATCATTCATATCTCAATGAACTTCCCGAATTTGAAACGAAGGTACCTACTTCAGAAAATATTCTTAAAGTCATTGCTTCCTCCCTTGAAAGTGAGATATCTAAATATGATGAAATTATTTTAAAAGAATTACGGCTTAAGGAAACTGCAACATCCGAAGCAATAATAAAACTAAATTAAATAAAGGATAATCTTATGGAAACTGTTTCTATTCCCGAACCCAAGATAGCATTGACAATTAACAATGGAAGTTCTTCTTCAAAATTCTCACTGATTATGGAAGGAAATGCGGATCCAATGATCTCAATTAATTGTGCAAATATAGGAAGAAAAGATTCTGTAATTTCCTATAAGATTGCTGGTGAGAAAAATAGTGTGACAGTCTTGCTCAAAGATCACAAAACCGCAATGAAAAAGGCTTGGGAACTTATAAAGAAAAACTTTCCAAATATAAATATTACCGCAGTTGGACACAGAATCGTTCACGGTGGACCATCCTTTAAGGAGTCAGTTCTCATTGAGACAGAAGTTGAAAAAGAAATAGAACGATGCTCTCCTCTCGCTCCTCTTCATAATCCCGCAAATCTTTCCGGTTACAGAGTCGCACGAGAACTTTTCCCAAACACCCCTCACGTTGCAATCTTTGATACGGCTTTTCATGCAAAGATGCCAGAATATGCAAAAAGATATGCAATCCCCGAAAAATGGTATACAGAAGATATGGTTGCAAAATATGGTTTTCATGGCACTTCATTTCAGTATGTTTCTAGAAAATTCGGAGCATTAAAAGGAATTTATCATGAGGATTTGAATCTTGTTGTCGGGCATTTTGGTAATGGGGCAAGCATAGCAAAGGTTGAACGTGGAATTTCAACAGATACAACAATGGGCTTAACACCCCTTGATGGTTGCGTTATGGGTACAAGGGCAGGCTCTATAGATCCAGGTATTATTGATTATATAGCAGACATTCACAAAATTACTGCATCTGAAGTAATTAAGATATTGAATAATAAAAGTGGTTTACTTGCCCTGTTCGGTGACACTAATATGATGAAAGTCAGAGAAAAATATCATGAAGGTGACAGGAGAGCTGCTCTCACAATGGATATTAGTGCCTATAGAGCCGCAAAATTCTTTGCTTCTTACCTCTCAACAATGGAAAATCCGAGAGGGATTGTTTTTACTGCAGGAATTGGAGAAAATGAAACTGTTTTCCGCAAGCGTGTTCTTAATTTTCTCAAGTTTTATGAATGGCATATTGATGTAGAAGCCAACATGAAAAGAGATTGCAATATATGTATAGCAAAAGGCATGAAAAGAATGGAAGCATGGGTTATTCCTACCAATGAAGAACTTATTCTCGGAGAAGACTCAATAAGTATTGCAACCACAGGTCACGTTCCAAAACTCTATTCATTTGAAAGAATATAATACGTAGCCCCTGCACGAAAGGTTTTTAAAGAGCTAGAAACCTTTTCATACAGCCTCTTTAAGTTCAAAATCAGAGATTTTGAACTTTATTTGAGGTGAGTACTAACGCGTTAATAATGATTTTTAGTCTTATTTACTCAAAAAATAACAGCAAACAGACAGTCTACGCAAGATTAATCATTTTCTGCATAAATAAGCATCCAGTCATCATCAATGCTTTCGTAGCTCTCATACATAGCATTTCCATTTTTATCAATTTTTCTTACAAAGTTAAGTTGAGGGGGGATATGTCCACTTGCTATGCTAAGAATCTTATAGAGAACGGAACGTTTTGGTGTATAGGGATGATTATACCAGAAGTAGTGTCTTTCTTTTTCAGATGGAATTTCTAAATCTTTTTGAAGCATTTGCTCTTCTTCTTTGCTTTCAAAGCGTATATGATCTAAGACACCACCATTTAAATTTTGAAGCGGAGCATAATTTTCAGTCCAATTTTTTACATCTTCCCATATTTTTAGCTTATCTGGATTATCAGGTTTGGAATTAGCAATGACGGTACGAAATAGTTCAGGATAAAAAGAAGAAGATTTAAAATCAAGAGCTTCCCAGCCAAAACCATCAAATATGTTATTACCTCCCACAATAAATCCCCACCATTGACTTGGAATTCCGTTTGGATTTTCTTTCAAACCATAAAACTTCAAAGCTTCTTTTGCCTGTGGAGATAATTTATCTAATTCCGGGAAAAAATCATATTTTATAGGTGGACTTATAAGTAAAACAGGTTTGTGCTGTCCTCTGGAAACTACAATCTCATGGGCTGTTCCTACGCTATAGATATTGGTTGGAACAAATGCAAGCAGAAAATCTGCCATATCGGTCATCCGCAAATCAACATGAACAGTCTCTCTGAAATCCATATCAAACCGTTTTCTTGTTTCTTCGCTTATCCAGAAATCTTTTTCATATTCACTTTTTGAATGCACTACACCTTCTTGTCCATAGTTCTCGTGGCCGCGTACGTGTGGTTTGTTCCATGGGTCAAGAACAGAGATTCCGAGTGCTTTTATTATTGGTGTTACAATTGCGCGCCATCCGAGATACTTTTCTATTATTCTTGATCCAACAAAATCCATTGGACCTGACAAATATGCCCTTGAAGCATCTAAATTATTTTTTCTCATGAGTATTTTATGATTTTATGATTTTATTCTTTGTTTGTTTTTGTTAGGGGGTGCATTACTTCACGTTCGAGAGGGTCAAGGAGTTTATCGAGTTTAGCGACCAAGGCAGAAAGTTTACCTTTTGCTTTTTCTTTTTCTGTCGTGTCATGTAATTCACTTGTTGTTTTTTTTACTTCTCTGAGGACTTCATCCGTTTGAATAAGGCGTTTTGCCAGAATTTTTGACATATTAAATGCAACTTCTGGGAATTCCTTTGTGAACTTGAATAAATCTTTAATTAAATAAAGTTCACATTTTCCTTTTGCCGTTAGTGTGGCACTTTGTTTTCTGTCAAGAAGTTTTGAAATCTCTCCAAAAAAAGTCCCCTCGCATTTTTCTGTGTAAACATGATTTTCTCCCACAGAAATCGTTACTTCTCCTTCTTTTAAAACATATACTTTTTCAGAAGTTTTACCTTCCTCTATTATATTTTCACCGTCATTAAATGAAACTACATCCAACTTTGAAAAATCAACTTTTAAATCAAACATATTATGTCCTCTTTTTTTGTTTATTATTCCTTCTGACTATAAAGTGGATAGCACATCTGGACAATAATATAAACATTGTAATTAGAAATTACCCGTTTTTTTTTGCCTTGCTTGAAGACTTTTCGCACACTGTTTGTTTCTGTGTGCAGTTGTTTTCTTTTGAGCAAATAACACTTAAAATCATTATGAACTAGTCAGTATTTATCTCAAATTTGGTGGGTTTAACTGGTCCCTAGTTCCCTTCCTATTTGTTCAATAATCCCATGAAACTTTTCTTCATTTTCATCACTGAGTCCTGCAAGAATTTTATGGGCTTTGAGAATTAGTTTTTTTGCTGAAGATTCTGTTAGTGGAGAGAAATGCAGAATAGGTTCCAAAGAGTATTCCCAAAGGGGTTTTTCTTCTTGAATACGCACTATTATGTCTTTCAAATATA
>JAYEIY010000225.1:0-7656 GCA_034660375.1 Verrucomicrobiota bacterium | reverse complement strand
ACAACATCACCTTCATGAAGATTTCCTGCAAATACTAAACTTCCATCATCATTTAATCCAACAGCAGCACGTGCTACAGCAATACCATTTCTTTCTCTTGCAATTCCCGCAGGAGGACAAATTATTTGCATAATTATTCTAGCTTTTTTCTTCCGTTTTAATCGTATTATTGCCATTGCAGCAACCTGGCTAACAAATCCCTGGACTATTCCATTAATATACCCGCTTTTAGTAAAATTCGGAAGTTTTATCACCGGATTTAAGATCTCTTTAAAAGAGATGAAAAGCTTTATTAACAACCTGCATAACCTTGATTTGTCCTCTGTTTTCGATTTGGGCACCGAAATATGCCTTAATTTTCTGGTAGGTGGCTTTTTTACAGGAATAATACTTTCCGGCATATCATACCTGGCAACATACAAATTGTTAATACGCCACAGAGAAAAAAAAGCAGAACGTACAAAATTGCGTTTTAATCTCCGAAAAAAGAAGTATAAGTAAAATACTATTTAGTCGTTAACAGTAATATTCGTGTTTTTATGGCAAAACTTTTGTGTAGCAATATTTATTGTAAAAGTAAAAGTGAGGCAGAGCCTTACTCCCTGTCGGGAGCCTCAGCCCCTTGCTTTGCAAGGTCGCTCGGGAGCTCGCTCTGTACTCCAAAAGGTCTATTGTAAATACAACGTTTCTTGTTCTTTTTCCACGAAGTGCTTTGGAGTACTGTGCTCCGCACAGCTTTTAATTTTAACAAAAATGTTTGGATAATAAAAAGTTTCCATATAATATTCCCGGTTTATCCGGATTGGGTATTGCACGAAAAGTCTTTTAGTTCGAAGCCTTTTCGTACACTGTCTGTTTTGAATAAAATGCGTCACTGTAAAAATAAAATTTAACAACATGGAAAAAATGCGATGAGCACTGAAACACAGCAGACCTGTCCTCACTGCAATGCTAAACTGGATATACTTCCTATAGAAATAAAACAGGAAGTAAATTGTCAGGATTGTGGAAGAATATTTACAATACCGCAAAAAAAACTATCCTCGGAAACACCTGAACCAAAATCTCACTCCAAAGAACCAACTCCCTTATCATACGAGCTTATGCTCGTAACAACCGTTGCCTGCATACTTGTTACTACATTTGATACAATTATCTTTAATAGCATCATCCCCATTATCGTATTTTTGATTTTATCATTTCTATTGCCACTTATACTTTTTGCACATACAAAAGGAAAGATAATCAGTTCAGAGTTTATTAATCATAGAATGAATAATACGCTTGAACGAATACAGATATTTCCATACGAACTTATCGAAATACCATGTTGCTATATTTTAATCATGCTTCGTTTACTAAATTCTCCTTACAGGGAACCTTTTGGCATCATTTTACTGATTTTCTCCTTGTTCCTTTCATCTGTTGCTGCAAAAGCATACCGAAAAAGTATGATTGTCCGCTCAAAACCGGGGATTTTTGTTTTATATTCAAAAATACGTTATATTTTTGATAAAGATTATAGACAAAAAGAAAAACAAAAGTTGTCAGAAAGAGAAAAAATATCACAAGAATTATTCAAAGATGCCTCAAAACGCAGAATGCTTATACAAAGAATGGCGTTACAAAAAGAATTTCAGGATGACAAGATTCAGAGAGAATTTGAACGAAAACAATCCCAGTGGAAAACAGAAGTAGATAGTCGCTTTTTATTGTGGATTGAAGAAGAAAGTAAACGCCTAAAGAATATCTGAGAAATTAACCGCAAAAAGAGAGAGTATATTCAGTCAAGCGTGTAAAACCTTCACATTTAGAGAAGGCAGTCAGAGTTCAGAAATTTAGCGTGACCGTAAATGTCTTGTTTTCACGCTAAAACTGTGAACTCTTACGTGTACAAGACATGCTTTACTGAATATGTACAAAAGAGACAAAGAACAGAAATAAAAATGAAAAATGGTCCTATAGCATTTTTTTAACAGTTTCAGTCAAAGAAATAAGAGAAAGTTCATCCTGTGTCCCATCTAACATATTTCGACACTGAATAATACCTTTTTCAAGTTCATCTTCTCCAAGAATGAGTGTAAAAGCTGCACCAGACTTATTGGCAGCACGCATCTGTGACTTCATGCTTTTTCTTAAATATGGAATCTGAACAGAAATATCTCTGGCACGAAGCTCTTCTGCTATTTGAAAATTTTTCTCAGCGGCCTTCTCACCCAGAGAAATTAGAAAAACATCCAATAAAGAAGACATATCACAAATAACGTCCTCTGATTCACGTGCCATCAACAAACGCTCCACTCCAAGAGCAAATCCAACACCAGCCACCGGCTTTTTTACTCCGGCAACAGGAATGAGATAACGCCCTCCCCCCGCAATTGCATCCTGTGCTCCTAAACCAGAATGAGTAACCTCAAAAACAGTGTGAACATAATAATCCAGTCCTCTTACCAAACGAGGATTCTTCTCATATTTTATATCAACTGAATCAAGTAAACTGCAAACTTCTTCAAAATATTCCCTGCTTTCCTGTGAATAGTATTGAAGTAACTCCGGAGTCTTTTCTATATACTCCTGACACGCATCTTGTTTGCAATCAAGAATACGCCAGACATTGGTTTTTAAGCGACGCTGACAATCCTCACACATCTGTGCAATATTTTCTGCAAAAATCTTTCTTAAAATCTCTGCTACAGACTTTATATCTTCTGGAGTTCCCCTCGAATTCAATTGTACTGAAAATTTTTTAAGTCCTACATATTCAAGATAGCGAACAAGCATTATTATATTTTCTGCATCAATAGCAGGAGAGACAGTTCCGGCACATTCTACTCCAATCTGATGAAATTGGCGTTTACGCCCAGCAGCTGGTCTCTCTCCTCTGAACATAGGACCAAAATAATAAACTCTTTTCTCTTCATTTTGATCAAATCCCTGGTCTGCTAATGCTCGCATAACCCCAGCAGTTCCTTCTGGACGGAGAGTTAAGCTACGGTTTCCACGATCAGTAAAAGTATACATTTCTTTCTGTACTATATCAGTTTCACCTCCAATTCCCTTTGTAAAAACCGCTGTTCTTTCAAAAATGGGAGTTCTCAATTCACTATAACCATAACGCAAAAAAATTTTTTTTACTGCATTTTCAACATTTTGCCAATCGGTTATTTCAGGGAAAAAGATATCGGATGTACCTGGTAATGGGTTTGTTTTTGCCATACAATTTTCTCAAATATAATTAGTTATTTATTTCGTTTGGGGAGACTTTTTTCACATTTTCACACATTTTTGCACTAGGCTTAAATTTAATTGAAACATGTTCTGGAATTAAAAATGTTTCTTTGGGTTTTTTAGGATTTCTCCCAATGCGGCTCTTCTTTGCAACGAGTTTAAATGTTCCAAATCTTCTAAATTGAACATCTCTTCCTGCCGCTAATTCGCTGATGATAGAATCAAAAAATTCACTCAGGACATCATTAACTTCGTGAACGTTAAAATCTGTAGTGTCGGCAATTCTTGTTGCCATATCAAGTCTAGTCATTTTTTATCCTATATTTTTCTAATCTTAGACATTTTAAGTATTCTGAATAAACAAAAATTTTCCACTCTTCAGATACACATACTTTTTGTTTCAGAAAAAATATTACTACCTCTTCTAAAAAAGCAAATACTCTTTCTTCTTTTTTCGATAAAGATTATATATCTTCAAACTCAAACTGATATTGATTCAGATGAAGTTCTTTTTTCATTATTTTTATATTTTTCTGTAAAGATGGATCTACAGGGACTCCTTTATTCTTTCTTTCTAGCCAGATAAGATGTTCTTTTTCTCCTGGAGTATAAATCCTTTTTGCTCCGGGAGCTTTTTGGGAATTACGCAAAGCTCTGAGAATATCGCCGGTAGTCTTTTTGAAATCCTCTGGATCCGTAAAAGCATTAATATCAATTGCCATAAAAAAATGTCCCAATCTATATGGACAACGAGAACCGTCTGAGTTAAACCCCAGCAATCCTTTAAGAAAACTTCCCTGCTGGAGAGCTGCCGAAAGAATTTCTACAACAGTTGCATATCCATAGCCTTTATATCCTGCTGTATCTTCACCTATTCCTCCAAGAGGTACGAGAGCGGCAGTGCCTGCAACAAGATCCTTGAGGATTTGACTTGTGTCCGTTCTAGTTTTACCATCTTCTCCTATAACCCAACCAGGAGGCAAGTCTTTGCCAGCTCTGTCATAGACCTCAATCTTCCCGCGTTGAGAAACACTCGTTGCACAATCAAGAAAGAATGGAAACTCTTCGTCTGATGGCATTCCGAAGGTCATAGGATTTGTGCCAAGCATATTTTCTACACCAAAAGTAGGCGCAATTGACGGGCGTGCATTTGTTCCGGTAATTCCTATCATATCTTTTTCAATTGCCATAAGAGGATAATAACCCGCAATCCCATAATGGGTTGAGTTTCGAACAGTAACCATTCCCATTCCAAACTCTGATGCTTTATCTATTGCCATTTGCATTGATTTTTTGGCAATCACATGCCCCATCCCGTCATGTCCGTCAATAACAGCAGTTGTTGGTCCTTCTCTGACAACTTCAAAATATGTAGAAGGCTCCTGAATGCCGAGTTTTATGCGATCATAATAAATAGGCTTCAATCTTCCAATTCCATGAGAATCTATGCCTCGTTTGTCTGCAGCAATGAGTACATCAGCACAAACTTTTGCATCTTTTTTAG
Organism: Verrucomicrobiota bacterium; assembly: GCA_034660375.1. Classification (GTDB taxonomy): domain Bacteria; phylum Verrucomicrobiota; class Lentisphaeria; order UBA2565; family JAYEIY01; genus JAYEIY01. The sequence goes on along the minus strand of JAYEIY010000225.1, from coordinate 2,924 downwards.
GAACACCCAGTTCAATAAAAACATCCCGCATAAAACTTTCCATTATCTCAAAATCAACCCAGTAAATATCCTGCATATTTTTCTCCTGTCTTTAGATTTTTTTTGCGTTTCACTTTTCAATTTACTTAGGCGGTAGATGTATGCATTCTCCATCAACGGCATGGGCTGCTTCCATGCTTGCTTCTCCTAAAGTCGGATGAGCATGTATTGCCTTGCCCAGCTCTTCAGCAGTAATTTCAAGATTCATTGCAGTTGCGGACTCCGCAATAAGATCCGTTGCAGATGGTCCTACGATATGAGTGCCAAGGATCTGTCCCGTTTCTTTGTCGGCTATAATTTTCACAAACCCCTCGGTTTTGTCCAGAGCCATTGCTTTTCCAAGCGCTGCAAAAGGAAATTGTCCTATTTTTATTTCAACATTTTTTTCTTTGCACTGTGCTTCTGTCATCCCTACGGAACCTATTTCTGGGGTAGTAAAAATGCAACTGGGGACAAGGTCACTTTTAAATTCATCTTTTTTACCTGACGCATTATTAGCTGCACAGATTCCCATTGCGCTGGCCATGTGTGCTAGTTGAATCTCTCCGGTTAGATCGCCAATTGCATAAATTCCTGAAATATTGGTTTTACATTGATTGTTTACGGGGATAAATCCATTATCATCGATTTTTATCCCGGTATTATCAATATTTAATTCAGTAGTAACAGGCTTTCTGCCAATAGAAACCAACATGTAATCTGCAGAAATATTTTTCCCGGCGACATTTCCACTGACACCGCTGGATGATGCTTTTATTTTTTCAAGAGGTGCTCCGGTAAGGACTTTTATACCCTTTTTCTTCATATTTTTTGTAATAAGCGTACAAACATCTTTATCCTGTGACGGCAGAATTGTTTCAAGCATCTCTACTACAGTTACAGAGGTTCCGAGTTCAGCCAAAAGGCATGCGAACTCACAACCAATAACGCCTCCTCCGAGAATAATCAGAGACTTAGGTATATCTTTTATTTCCAATATTTGTGTAGAATCAAGAATTTTGTCCGATTTGGGAATAAAGGAAGGCACGAGAGGTTCAGAACCTGTAGCAACAATTATTTTTTGTGCTTCAATAGTAACTTCTTTATCTGCAAAAATTTGAATTTGTTTTCTTGTTTTAAATGAAGCGCTTCCCTTGATAAGGGTAATTTTATTTGCTTTAACAAGCGTAGCTATACCAGTTCTAAGTCTACGAACTATAGAGTTTTTTCTCTTTTGCATAAGAGTGATGTCCGGAACAATCTCTCCCGAGATTTTTACTCCGAATTTTGCAGCATCCCTCGCACTTCCCAAGACTTCAGCAGATGCAATCAGGGTTTTAGTTGGAATACAACCAGTATTAAGACATGTTCCTCCAAGTTCATCTTTTTCTATCAAAACGGTTAGTGCACCATTCTGTGCCGCTTTAATTGCTGCTACATATCCACCCGGACCTCCGCCTATTACCGCAATATCAAATTTCTGCATTCTGAATCCTTTTTTATTAAAGATTAAAAAAATATTATCAATGAACAAAAATATAACTATTTTTCTTACGTTTTCTATTCCTAGAAGAGCGATAATATAAAATAAAAAAAATAAAAAAAAATGAAAACTGCGTTAAAAATAATATTTATACTTTTGTGTGCCTTCATGTTTATGATTTTTCTTACTTTTGTAGGAGTTTCTTTCTTTTTAAATTCCAATTATTTCAAGGATTCTTTAGAGAGACAGTTATGTAAATTCAATAAAACAGAAAAAACAACTTTGAATGATTTGGATTTCTCCTGGACGAATGGTTTCACACTGAAAGATCTACGAATAGAAAATTGCAATAAATTTGAAAATAAAAACTCAAAACCATTTCTTATTGCCGAGAAAATTCATATAAAAGGAAGCCTCTTTGCATTCTTGAAAGCAAGACTTTTTTATGAAGGACTTACAATCAATTCACTCTCAATTAACTGTAAGCAAGACCCCGAAGGAACATGGAATATACGCCATTTAAATACAGGGAGCAGTTTTTTTAATCAGGTAGAGGATAAGGACACAAACTATAAGCAGAGAATGCAGGGAGGAGTTCTTTCTGCTGTTATGTTGTTAATAGTTGGCGATATTAATATAAAGGATTTGAATTTTCTTTATTCTCCAAATAATGCGGACTACGCATTTTCGGTAGAAAACTTTAATTTTTCTTCTCATCCTAAACTGCAGAAGAACAATTTTCTTGTAAACTTAAATCTAGAGATTGAGTCATTTACTTCTCTTTTTACGGGCGACATAAAAAGAACAAAATTAGAAGGAAAAATATCTAAAGAAAAACTACAGATTGAAAATCTTTCATCTGAATGTTTTGGTGGTCAAATTACGGGTGATGGTTCTAGTGTATTAAATCAGAATCCAGGAACGAACAATCTTTTTTCAGACTTAAAGGGAAATATAGAGGTTAAAGACCTTGCCTTTGGGGATTTATTAAAATGTTTTAAACTGAAAAAAGAAATACAGAAGTGTTTTTCTGATTCGACCCTATCCCTGCAAACAGAATTTCAGTTTCCTTCTCCAAGTCTTTCATTATGCAAAAGTAAAGGACAAATAAAACTTAATGACACATTTGTGAACTTCCCTGCAGTAAGTACAGTTCTTTCTCTTGTTTCTACTAAAGAAGAAAGTAAAATTATAACAGGAATTTTCGTTGATTATGAACTCTCAAAACGAACTCTTCTAATTAAACGTTCAAAATTCTCGAACAACGAACTCTCTATTACTTCTTCTGAAACAACAATAATCCTAGCTGAAAAAGATTTAAAAAATACCGAATTAAATATTCCATTAACCCTAAAACTGAATAATCAGAATCTATCCCATCCCAACGCAAAAGAAAAAGATTCAAATAAAATCTCAAATGGAG
>JAYEIY010000224.1:0-7656 GCA_034660375.1 Verrucomicrobiota bacterium | reverse complement strand
CGAAGGTAAAACTGTTGATGACTTTATCAATAAAATGAAGATTGACATTCAAACTGCGGAATACGCAAAAAATATTGAAGACGGGATCCTACAGTTTATCACAGATATCGCAAATAAGAAGATAGAATTAAGAGCTCATCCAACAAAAAAACTGCATGCCAAATTTTATGTTTTTAAGCCGGAAGGCTGGTGTGAGCATGTTCCTGGATCTGTCATTACTGGTTCTTCCAATTTAACAGCCGAAGGACTAGGTAGTAAAAAAAATGCGAATTATGAATTTAATGTTCTCTTAACACGATATGACGATGTTCTTTTTGCCTCCGATGAGTTTGAACTTCTCTGGAATGAATCTTTACCTATTTTAGCAGAAAAGCTTTCTGACGTAAAAATAATACATACTTGAATGCCGTTGTTACACCTTATGATATTTACTATAAGATGTTAATAGAGTTTTTTGGGAAAAGTATAGACTTTGATCCTAATTCCATTGATGATTTGCCTTCTGGTTTTAAAAGACTGTCATATCAGATAGACGCGGTAAGCCAGGGCTTTAATCTTTTGAAAAAACACAATGGCTTTTTCCTCTCTGACGTAGTTGGTCTTGGCAAAACAATCATTGCAATTCTTATAGCAAAAAAAATCTTTTATTCCAATGGCTATCCCTCTCATATTTCAAGGATACTGATTATAGTTCCGCCTGCTTTACGGCAAAATTGGGAGGAAACATGTCATAAATTTGGTTTAACAGAAAAACATATCAGAATCGTGAATAACGGCAGTCTGCATCATATTAAGCATCCTGAAAATTATGATTTAATCATTGTAGATGAAGCCCATAAGTTTAGAAATGATACTTCTGAAGCCTATGATGCTCTTCAACAGCTATGTAAAACACCTACCACTCAAGTTTTAAGCGACGGAAGTAGAGTCAAAAAATCGATAATTCTTGTTTCTGCAACTCCATTAAATAATCGCCCCAGTGACATTCGGAATCTGGTTTACTTATTTCAGGATGCCAAAGATTCTACCCTTGACATTGTTAATTTACAAAGTTTTTTTGCTAAACGTATAAAAAGATACAAGGAAGTGGCTAAAGAAAAAAATATAGAAATTGTAAAAATGAAGACCTCCAGAATTTATGAAGATATTCGACAATTTGTCATTACTCCGTTAACTGTTAGACGAACACGCCGTGACTTAATGGAAAACAAACAATATGCCGAAGACTTAAAAACTCAAAATATTATTTTCCCTGAAGCAAAGATTCAAACTCCAATTTATTATCCACTGGCAAGCAAACTTGAAAATTTGTATGATGAGACTGTCAATATTTTAAAGAATGAATTAACCTATAACCGCTATCAGGCAATTGCATTTTTAGTTGAAGAGAAAAAGGCAAAGTATCAAACGGCAGATTTGATATCCAAACAACTTTCTCAAATAATGAAAACCCTCTTAATTAAACGTCTGGACAGTAGTTTTTTCGCTTTCAAAGCATCCCTGAATCGTTTTATTATCGCAACAAAAGCAATGATCACTATGTTTGACAATAATAAAATTTTTATTGCTCCTAATTTACCCGTTACGGAGTATATTGTAGACGAAAAAGAAGGTGAACTACTTGATTTAGTCACAAATGCAATGGAAACAGACCCAACGATTGAAATATGCTCTAAAGATGACTTTATTGATGGCTTCCACGAAGGATTGGAAAAGGATTACAATTTACTAAAAGATTTACATGACCGCTGGGAACAAATCGACGAAGACCCAAAAGCTGATGAATTATGTGGCAAATTACAATCTGAGCTTTTAAGTCCAAAAAATAATCCAACAGGTAAAGTTGTTATTTTTTCGGAATCTAAAGAAACAAGTGACTACTTATGTAGACATTTAATATCTATAGGATATAATAAAGTGCTTTCCATTGATGCCGGCAATAGGAAGGATAAACAAACTATTATCAGGGAAAACTTTGACGCAAATATTCCACTGAACCAGCAGAAAGATGATTACGATATCTTAATTTCAACAGAAGTATTAAGTGAAGGTGTAAACCTGCATCGCTCAAATGTTATTGTGAACTACGATACTCCATGGAATTCCACCAAGCTTATGCAACGAATCGGCCGTGTCAACCGTATTGGTTCAACATATAAATACGTCTATGTCTATAATTGTTATCCTACAGCAAAAGTTGACAACGACATAGAGCTGAGAAAAAAGGCTATTCAAAAACTACAGGCATTTCATTCTGCATTTGGCGAAGATTCTCAGGTATATTCCAGAGAAGAGGAAGTCGAATCCTTTGCCTTATTTCACGAAACATTAAAAGAGGAAAAAGATGAGCGGCTATCCTACCTTATGCAGTTAAGAAAGTTTAAAGAAGAAAATCCAGATGATTTCAGGCGAATCAAGAATTTGTCTCAACGAAGCCGGGTCGGCAGAATCAACGCAGACTATAATGCTTCAACCATAACATATCTAAGAAACAAAAAACGGGATATTTTTTATCAGGTTTCAGAAAATAAAGAAATAAAAGAACTGCCTTTTATAGAAGCAGTTTCAATTTTCAAGGCAGACATTGCGGAGTCCGCAGAAGAATTACACGATAAACATCATAAACAAGTCAATCTAGCAATAGATGATTTTCACAACAAGCAACTTGCAGATGCAGCAGAAAAAAGTAAGCAGACCGCATCTCCTAAACTGACCACTATTGAAAAAAGTGTTGTTAATTTTCTAGCAATGCTAAAAAACTTACCGCATTTGGATGATCATTCAATTGAAAAATTAAACCTGACTATGGACGCTATTGCGATTGGAAAATTCCAAAAATTACCAAAAAAACTTAACAAGCTGAATAAAGCGGTGAAAAAAACACCTATGAATCCTGATATTGTTTTAAATAAGGCTTTGGAAATAATAAGTGAATACCCTCTTAATGTTTATCAGGCTTTCAGCCTGAGAAATAACAGGCAGTATGCCTGTGCTACATTATCAAAACCGGAAATAATAATCAGCGAATCTTTTGCTACGGAAATAGTAGATATGTAGGTTCTGAAAATTTGAATAATAACAGTGCCTACACACTTAAGCCCCTTTTTTACCCCTTTTAGAAATGGTTTGCCTTAAAATCTTCAAAAAAAGCAAATCCTTAGTAAGCGTCAATTAAGCAGGATTATTAAAGGAAAAAATAAATTTTTTCTAAAAAAATGTTATTTTTCCCAATTTCGGGGTAATAATTGCAAGAATTCTTGTTTGTCAGTATTGTTTATGCGTCGCAATATGTCTTCAAGGCATGCTTGAGGATTGATCTTTAGATTTTTACATGTTTGTCAGAGCTCGAAAACTTGGAGTTCTGGAGTTCTGGAATTCCAAGATTTTTAAGATTGACAAGGTGGGGTTTATTGGGGGAAAACAGAACATTCCTTTAATTAGACATTGCACGAAAAGCCTTTTTCACTTCGTTCGAAGGCTTTTCATATACTGTCTAATTGACAAATTCTTCCTAAATTTGTTTTCTTGTTATGAGGGATACTTTTTTGATTCCTGCTTCTTTTATGGTTCGCATTAGTGCGATAACTTCTCCATATGCACGTGATTCATCTGCTCGTATAAAAACGGATGATTGTGGGTTTATTTTGAATAAATAATCTGTCAATTCTTGAGAAAACATCTGTTTATCATCAACATATATATTCCCATCTTCTCCTAGTGTGACGACAACTTTATTTTCCTTGATTTCTTCCGCATTTAATTCAGGGGGCGTTACATCAATGCTGTATTCGAGGATTGGGGCGGTTATCATAAAAACGATCAATAGAATAAATGTTAGATCAACGAGTGGAGTAACATCTATTTCTTTTAAGGTTTTTCTTCCTTTATTTCTATTTCTGCTAAGCATAGTTATAAATTTGCAACAATTTAGATTGTTTTATCTAGGTTATGATGAGAGCTCGTATTAGATGGATCTGCAACCTCCAATTTCAACATACTTTCCAATTCCATTGTAAAGTTTTCCATATCAACAGTTAGTTGCCTAATGTAGTTAGTAAGAATATTATATCCTATTAGTGATGGGATGGCAACCAGAAGTCCGACTACCGTTGTTAATAGTGCACCGCTTACACCTGGAGCAAGAGCACTTATGTCAGCAGTATTTTTTGCGGCCATTCCACAAAATGCGACCATAACTCCCCATACAGTCCCAAGTAATCCGAAAAAAGGACTAACACTTACGGCAGTTGCCAAAGCATCAAGACGATCTTCAAGTTTGAGTATTTCCAGAGAGACTTTGTATTCCATAGTATTTCTTATGATTTCCGTTTCCAGGAGAGTCAGTTGTCTTGGAAGTTTTTTTTGCCTTCCGAGTAGAATAACTGATTCTTTTTTTACCCCGAGTAAGTATAAAAGTTTATCTGCTCCAGACAAATAAACAGATGCAACAGGTCCTTTTGATCTTTGTGCTTCAGGATAAGCTTCGAGGATGGTTGTTCCTTTAGAAAAACTCTTCAAAAACCGAGTATCATTTTTGTGTGCTTTGTTGAGAGAAAGATATTTGTCCACCATAACAGTCCATGCATAAACAGAAATAAAACAAAGAAGGATTACAATAAATCTTCCGAACCAATCGCTTTGAGAAAAAGCATAAAAGGGCGGGATTTTACAAATTATGGTGTGGTTTTGGATAGATGAAATAAAAGTAAGATTCATAGAATTTATATAAAGTAAAGACATTGTTATGTGATATTTAAAATTAATTTATGGATTGAACTTGAAAAAGAGAGAGAATCATTTATTTTCGTTAACATTAATATTTCTAAAGGTGATTTTCAAATCTACTGATTGATTATTTAGGAAAAACTCCATTTAAACCTTGCACGAAAATGTTTTCAAAAGTCAAAAACCTTTTCACACAGGTTCTCTATGTTTAAAATCAGAGATTTTTGAACTTTAGTTGAAATGAATGCTGACTCGTTAATAATGATTTTAAGTTTTATTTATGTAGACGATAAGAAGGAGAAAAATATGCCAGTACCTGCAAGACCACCAAAGAGAGCACAAAGTCCTGGAAAATCTGCAGGCCCTAATAGTAGGAATAGCGGTATTGATTTTAATGATAATTCATCCTATGGTGTGACGCAAACCGTTGCCTTGTCCAGATCGGGTATGGGAATGATGCAGACTAGGCAGGAAAAAAAGAAAGCTCCCCCCCCATCAAGTGCCGTTAAACCCGCTCCACCACCTCCAAAAAGGAAAGCTTTGAAAGTTACAAATGATAGTGTCTGGTGTCCGGGATGTGATTCATCTTTTGAAATTGTTCCAGATTATTTTGGAATGGAAGCAGAATGCCCAGAATGTGGACTTGAGTTTATTATTCCTCACCCCGAACCTGAGGAGCAACCCATTCCTCCTACGCCAAAGCCTGCACCGGCTCCTGCACCACCCAAAGTAGCAACACCTGCGCCAAAGCCTGCACCTCCGGCACCACCACCTAAAGCAGCAACACCTGCGCCAAAGCCTGCACCAGCTCCTGCACCAGCTCCTGCACCACCCAAAGCCGCGACACCTGCACCAAAGCAAGCACCTCCTTCGGCATCACCACAAGCGGCGACATCTGCACCAAAGCAAGCACCTCCTTCGGCAAGAAAAACTGGGAAGAAAAAAGGAACCCAGGAGATCCCGAGCAGACCACCCAAAAAAAGAAGCAAATCATCAAAGAAATTTTCATCTCAAACAAAGAAAAAACAATCCTCTACGGCAACAAAACAACAAGTACCTCCACAGACGGTTGTATCCTCAGAAAATCTGCCTGAATTTTTTAAAGCAAAATTGGATGATGATGAAGAATTGCAAACATGTATTGTTTGCAAATCTTCTCCTGTAAGAGTTATTCTGGCTCTTCTGCCAATTATAGCTTTAACTGCTTTGGGGATAGTCCTGCAAATAGATGAAATCAGTGCAGGTTTTGCTGATTATGCTCTGCCAATTCTTGCTGGATCCGGGGTTGTTATGGGGGCATTGTTGCTAACTATAGGATTACTTGGAAATACTCCACATTGTATTATTTTAACCGACAAAAAAATATATTTTCAGACTAAGGGAAAATATTTATCCAGAGATCTTGATTAAGGAAAAAATATGAAAGTTTTAGTAATAGGAAGTGGTGGCAGAGAACATACTTTATCTTGGAAACTTGCACAAAGTCCACAAGTTGAAAAAGTTTACTGTGCACCAGGAAATTCATTGATGAAAGGGATTGAACAAATTTCATTATTAACCGAAGATGAACTAATTGATTTTGCAGAAAGAGAAAAGATTGATTTAACCATAGTTGGTCCAGAAGTTCCGCTTTGTGATGGCATAGTTGATGTTTTTAGAAAACGCGGATTAAAAATTTTTGGTCCGGACAAAGAAGCGTCTCAACTTGAGGGGAGTAAAAAATATGCAAAATCCTTTATGGATAAATATGAAATTCCGACAGCTGATGCTAAGGTTTTTCTAGATCTTGAATCTGCAGAAAAGTATATTGTAGAGCAAGGTGTGCCTATAGTTGTCAAAGCCGATGGTCTGGCGGCAGGAAAAGGTGTAACCGTTGCTTTAACATTGGATGATGCCCTCAATGCGGTGCAATACTGTTTTGAAGGTGGTTTTGGTGAAGCAGGAACAGAGGTTGTTGTCGAGGAATTTCTTTCAGGAGAAGAGGCCTCAATCCTTGCTTTTACTGATGGAAAAACGATTCTGCCTCTTGCGTCCTCACAAGATCACAAAAGGTTGCTTTATGGGGACAAAGGGCCTAATACGGGGGGGATGGGGGCATACTCTCCGGCACCTATCGTAACAGATGAAATCTGGGAAAAAGTAGACAAGCAGGTTCTTCAGCCATTTCTAAGGGGTTGTCAACAGGAAAATCTTAATTACAGGGGAATCATATATGCGGGGATAATGATAGAAGGCAATTCTATTAAAGTACTGGAATTCAATGTTCGCTTTGGAGACCCTGAAACACAGGCTGTTCTTACTAGAATGGAAAGTGATCTTTTTGAAGCGATGAATGCTACCGTAGAGCAGCGTCTTGATGAGTTGAATATTCTCTGGAAAGATAAAGCCTCTGTTTGTGTCGTTATGGCGTCTGGAGGTTATCCGAACACCTATGAAAAGGGGAAAACTATTTCAGGGATAGAAGCTGCTGAAGAAACCGGTGCATACGTATTTCATTCAGGAACAAAAGATAAAGATGGCTCTGTTCTGACTGCCGGAGGAAGAGTCCTGGGAGTAACTGCTCTTGGTCATGATATTGCTACGGCTCAAATCAACGCATACAAAGCTGTAGAAAAGATTTCTTGGGAAGATGTTGTTTACAGAAAAGATATTGCATCAAAAGCTCTTTAAAAATAAGTAGACATTGTACGAAAAGCCTTTTTCACTTCGTTCAAAGGCTTTTCATATACTGTCTGTTTCTGTTTGCAGTTATCTTTTGAGTAAATAACACTTAAAATCATTATCAATGAGTCATTATTCATCTCAAATAAAGTTCGAAATCTCTGATTTTGAACGCATGCAGAGCATGTGGGAAACAGAACTCATCGGTTTGAGGCTGACGAACACGCAACTCAGATTCCCTTTTTTACTAAAGAAAGGGAAAGTAGTTGC
>JAYEIY010000223.1:0-7730 GCA_034660375.1 Verrucomicrobiota bacterium | reverse complement strand
AGGGATAAAGGATATCTATAATTGCTTGTGAGCGGAAGCTTTATGGAAAAGATAATTATGTTTTATGGGATAGAATTCCTAATAATTTTGATAAAGAAGAATGGAAAGAACATGGAGATGGACGCTGTTTTTTGACTTACAAAGCATTTTTGAATGATTATGTTAAGCCTGAACCACATGCAGTATTTGATAGGGCGTTACAAAACTTGGGGATTTTATCAAAGGAATTGGGGGAGACGCTAAAAGTATCAAATAATTATATAGTCTTTGATAAGAATGATGAGCAAGCATTATACGTGCTTGGTGAGTTAGAAAAAATGAAATATATAAAAAACGTTGCTTCATATGCTCGAAATATTATATCTTGTAATATCACTTCAAAGGGCTGGGAACGAATTTCTGCATTATCAAAAACGACGACAGACAGCAATCAAGTATTTGTTGCAATGTGGTTTTCTAAAAAAATGAATAATATTGTTGAGAAAAAGGCGTTTAAAATGCTTATTATTGCATTTTTGCATCTTTTCAAGGGGAGTTCAAACTTTCTAATTTTGAACCTATAGAGGCTGTATGAAAAGGTTTTTGGTTCTTTAAAAACCTTTTCGTGCAGGGGCTAATTAGTATTAATATGGAAGTTCAAACATTATTATTAAGGTACTGAAATTGAAACGTAATATATCAACAGAAGTACAATTAAAAGAAAGTGGAAAAAGGCTTGATAAATGGTTGGCTGAACGCTTTAATTATAGAAGTCGTTCTCAATGGCAACAATCTATAAAAATTGGAGAAATATCTCTAAATGCTCGTTCTCCAAAGAGTTCTACAACAATATATTCGGGTGATATTGTCAAATTTTCGCCACAGGAGGTTTTGGAACCAGAGGTTTCTACAGATTATGAAATCCTTTATGAAGATGCCGATTTACTGGGGATAGATAAGCCGGGAAATCTTCCCTGTCATCCATCCGGACGGTTTTTTGAAAATACGCTTTGGTTTTTTTTGCAGAAAAAATATGGGAAAATACATTTTGTAAGTCGCCTTGATCGTGAAACCAGTGGAGTAATGCTGGTAGCAAAGAATCCAAAAACAGCATCTATTTTAAACAAACAATTTAAGGAAAAACATCCCGAAAAAGAATACTTGGTCTTGGTTCATGGGAAAATGTCAAACCCAATACATGCTGAGGGATATCTAATTGATAATCCGGACGGATTGGTAAGGAAGAAGCGCTTTTTTGTTAATTCTAAAGATTTTGAGAAAAATAATTCTCCGCAAAAAGGAGAATACTGCTGTACAGATTTCTTTCCAGAAAAAACATTTGCAGATTTCTCTCTTGTTAGAGTTCTTATTAGTACTGGACGGCTGCATCAAATTCGCGCGACAGCCTGTAGTTTGGGATATCCCGTTGGGGGAGACAAACTTTATGGACTGGACGAAATGTTCTTTCTTAGATTTATTGAAGGAAAATTAACAGATTCTGACAGAAAACTCCTTTTGTTTGAAAGACAGGCTCTCCATTCACGAAAAATAACATTCAATCACCCTTCCTTAAATGAAACAATAACTGTTTCAGCTCCCATTCCCAAATTATTCATGACTTTTTAAAGCAAAGTTTTTCTTGAAATCATTTATTCTAAACATATAATAATGAGCGATTGACAGATTGAACTTTTAACAAAAATAATGGAGATATATATCATGAATGTACCAATCCTTGATTTGAAAGCACAATATAAAACAATAAAAAGTGAAATTGATAAGGCTGTTGCAGAAGTATTTGAAACGCAGTATTTTATTCTTGGTCCAAAGGTTCTGGAATGTGAAGAGGCGATTGCAGAATATTCGCAATGTTTGTGTGGGTGCGGAGTTTCCTCTGGAACAGATGCATTACTTCTTGCATTAATGACAGAAGGAATTGGAGAAGGCGATGAAGTAATAACAACGCCATATACATTTTTTGCAACTGCGGGTTCAATCTCACGTAGCGGAGCTACTCCTGTTTTTGTGGATATTGATCCGGTAACATACAATATTGACCCAGCAAAAATTGAAGAGAAAATTACTTCCAGAACAAAAGCTATTATGCCAGTCCATCTGTATGGTCAGATGGCAGATATGGATCCAATTATGGAAATTGCCGAAAAAAATGATTTAGTAGTTATTGAAGATGCTGCTCAAGCAATAGGCTCAGAATACAAAGGAAAAAGAGCCGGTTCAATTGGTCATTACGGTTGCTTTTCATTTTTCCCCTCAAAAAATCTAGGCGGAGCAGGAGACGGAGGAATGGTTGTAACTAATAATGAAAAATCAGCAGAGAAATTGAAAATATTTCGTGTTCATGGTTCTACAGAAAACTATAAACATAAGTATGTCGGCGGTAATTTTCGGCTTGATGCTCTTCAGGCGGTAGTAATAAATGTGAAACTTAAATCTTTGGAGCAATGGTCTGAAGGACGTCAGAAAAATGCAGAAAGATATAAACAATTGTTTGCTGAAAAAGGATTGCTTGAAGATGGACTGATTGCATTGCCAGAGACACTTTCAAATCGTCGCCACATTTTCAACCAATTTATTGTGAGAGCCAAAGATCGTGATGCACTTTTGGCATATTTGCAAGAAAAAGGTGTAGGCTGTGCAATATACTACCCCATTTCTCTACATGAACAGGAGTGTTTTGCGGATCTAGACTACAAAAAAGGTGATTTTCCAGAAAGCGAAAAAGCTGCAGATGAAACTCTGGCCCTTCCTATATTCCCGGAGTCAACAGATCAACAGGCTGAATATGTTGTAGAAATGATACAAGAATTTTATCAATAAAATTTTAGGAGAACAATATGGACGCAATATCGTATCTCACTGTAAAATTACATTTAGCAGAAACAATGAAAAAGGTCTGTGATAATCATGACCCTGTTATTATTACCAGAGAAAAAAGTAATCCCGTAATAATGCTTTCTTTAGAGGACTATGAAGCTTTAAATGAAACCGCTTATTTAATGCAAAATCCAAGAAATGCTACTAGATTATTGCAGTCAATTGAGGAGTTAGAACTCGGTAATGGTTCTGAAAAGGAATTAATCTCATGAAATTAATCTTTTCTGAACATGCTTGGGATGATTATCTCTATTGGCAGCGAACGGACAAGAAAATTCTCAAGAGGATAAATTCAATCATTAAAGATATTAACAGAAATAAATACGAAGGAATCGGAAAACCAGAACCACTAAAGCACAGTTTATCTGGTTACTGGTCTCGTAGAATAGATAGTATGAATAGAATTGTATATAAAATAGAACAGGGGAGTGTTTTTATTGCCCAATTGCGATATCACTATTAATATGTCTCTTTTTAATCACAATAATAATAAAAAATCTGATAAATACGTAACCGATCATCAGTTGCGTGGAGAGGTTTTTCGTGTTGTCTATACTTCGGATGACGGGGGATATTCGGTTGTGAAGTTGCGGACTCCGCAAAATAAAGAGCTTGTACTTGTTGGCAATATGTACGGAGTTATGGAAGGTCAGAGCATTATTGTTGAAGGGAGATGGGAGATTCATAAAGATCATGGCAAACAGTTAAAAGTCTCTAAATTCAAGGCATCTTTGCCTTGTACAGAAGAAGGGATTAGAAAGTATCTTGCGTCGGGGCTTATTCCGGGGATAGGTCCAAAACTTGCAGAACGTATTGTTGACCAATTCGGGGTTGAAACCTTGAAAATTCTAGATAAATATTCTGGTCGTTTATCTGAGATTGATGGATTTGGAAAGGTTAGGATTAAGCGAATTAAAAAGGCTTGGGATGAGCATTCTCAGCAGCGGGATTTGTATGTTTATATGCAAGGGGTTGGGATTACGCCTGCATATTGTCATAGAATCTATAAGAAATACGGAGAAGTCGCCTCAGAAGTAATAAAGAAAACCCCCTATAAACTTGCTTCAGAGGTAAAAGGCATAGGTTTTTTACTGGCCGACAGGATAGCAAAGAATCTTGGTGTTAAAAAGGATTCTGCACACCGTCTTGCTGCGGGAATTCGCTATAATCTTGAGTGTCTTGCTTTAAGTGGACATGTTTGTTATCCGAAGGAGAAGTTAATTGAAATTTCTGCGGAGCAGCTTGGTGTAGAGGCTGAAAAGGTTATGGAAGCTCTTTCAGGTGCTATTTTGAGTGGTTTAATAGTAGCTGATTCTCCTCGAAATATAAATTTAGAAAAAGGGGTGGGTGGAGAAGTTGCGGACTCCGCAAATCCTGTTGAATCTACAGAGTTTCTCTACCAATTAAAATTGTATAATTCAGAAAAATATCTTGCTGAAACCATAAAATATCTCATTTCTAATCATTGTGGACCACAGGATATTGACGAAAATTCTCTAAAACTGCCTGTACACCTGTCTAGTGAACAAAAAAATGGCATTGTGAATGCTTTTAAACACCAGATAAGTATTATTACAGGGGGTCCGGGGGTTGGAAAAACAACTGCAATTGAGCAGATTGTGCAAATTGCAAGTAACTACGGAATGAAAGTCTCTATGGCAGCTCCAACAGGAAGGGCTGCAAAACGTATGTCGCAGACCTGTGGACGACCTGCATCAACAATACATCGTCTGCTTAAATTTGATGCGGAGAGTTATAGTTTTATTTTTAATAGAGACAATCCGCTAAAGTGTGATATGCTGATAATAGACGAGATTTCGATGCTTGATATAAATCTGGGATACAGCCTCTTTCAGGCTATTACCCCCAATACAAAAATAGTGCTTATTGGGGACAAAGATCAACTTCCGTCTGTAGGTCCTGGAAATGTGCTGAATGATCTGATTCAATCTGCCAGGATTCCAGTAACATTTCTTAAGGAAATCTTTAGACAAGATTCTGCAGGTAGGATTGTTTCAAATTCACATGCTGTAAATAATGGACGATTCCCTGATTTATCTGTGCCGCATAATATAAATAATGCAGATTTTTTCTGGATTGATGAAGAAGATCCGGAGAAAGTTAACGAAGATATCGTAGAAATGATACTTCACCGTATTCCCCAACGGTATCACTATATTCCCCGAAGAGATATACAATTGCTTGTTCCAATGAAAAAGGGGGCGTGCGGAACCGAGTCATTAAATCATCTTGTCCAGGATGCCTTAAATCCATCTCTCCATAAACCACAGTTTCATTTTGGCGAAAAAAGTTTTAGGCTTAATGACAGGGTTATGCAGACTGAGAATAATTATGACAAGAAAGTTTTTAATGGGGATTTGGGTACAATTAAGCAAATAGACAATTCCAAAAAAACATTTCAAGTCAATTTTGAGGGTAAGGTTGTTGAGTTTGGTTTTGAAGATGCCGATCAGTTGATTCTTGCCTATGCAATAACAGTTCATAAATCCCAGGGTTCAGAATTCCCAGTTGTAATTATGCCCCTTTTGACGCAACACTATATTATGCTTCGCAAAAATCTACTTTATACCGCGATGACTCGTGCAAAGAATCTACTTATTTTGATTGGGAGTAAGAAAGCTTTGGGGATTGCTTTAGGAAATGCAAAGCATTCGATACGCTATTCTTTATTGAAATTAAGGTTGGAGAAGGGAGGGGAGGTTTTGTTCCTTTTAACTTGTTTTTTTGTGCAAAGTACCTTTTTTGCATGAGGATATGCAAAGTACCTTTTTTTGCATGAGGATATGCAAAGTACCTTTTTTTTATTTTTTCTTATTAAGATAAAGTGGAGTATTGGTATATTTTTCTATTTTCTGTAGATCTTTTCTGTATTTTGGATATTTTTCAGTTTGAATTTCTCGGGAATTCCGCAGAAATTTTTGAGTAAAAATGATATTTTTATTTTCTGATATTTTCCATTGTGCTGAGTAAGTAATTCCTGAAATATTTTTTATAATCATGGGTTTGGGCAGTTCAAGGGCGTTATAGTTTTCGGGAAGTTTAATGGTCATTTTGATTATTCTGCTGGAAGAAGTTCTGTATCTCAAGGGGTAGGATCGTTTTTTTAGGGAGACCTCGGGGAAATTAAGTTTTATTTCAGGTATATTAAGAATCATGAGCTCACCGGCGATGGTTGCACATTCATTTCGACTGTAGTCTATATCAATAGTCAGTTGAGAATCAAGATTTGTTAAGTCTGAGAGCTTGAAATTGTTTAGTTTTACTTGAGGGCTTTGTGTTGTAAGATATGCAAGCATTTTTTCATTCCACTGATTTTCTGGTTGATTTTTCCAGAATCCTCTTACTCCTGATTCGTAATCTCCCACATATTTAGCATGAGAGATGATTTTTAGATTTCCATTATTGGTAAGTTCAATATTTAGTTCTACTTTTTTTCCATGTTTTTCTGGTGATGGGAGTGGGATTTTTCTTATTGTACCTTTAATGAAATTTATTGCATTTACATCTGTATCGCCTCCACTAAAAGAGGGGTAGCGACTGGATGTACCTGTGGGGTCAAGATAGAATATTTTATTATCAAGGTGTACTTCACTTATTGCATGGTTTAATCTTAAATATGGGATTTCTTTTACCATACGTACTCGATCATTTGTCATTAACCCTACCGGA
Source organism: Verrucomicrobiota bacterium (assembly GCA_034660375.1). GTDB lineage: Bacteria > Verrucomicrobiota > Lentisphaeria > UBA2565 > JAYEIY01 > JAYEIY01. The sequence goes on along the minus strand of JAYEIY010000223.1, from coordinate 1,166 downwards.
TATATTTCTATGTCAACGGTCTTGCCTAAAGTTGCTAGGACGATACTTTTGTCTATACAGTCTCCGAATGCATTCTTTATTGTTTCTGCGGCAGGATGTCCGCCTAGTCCCGAAGATAGAGAACTTTTAACGGAAACGTAAGTTATATTTTGTTGGACCCAGTGATATATTTTCTGGAGTTTCTCGGATTTGGTTTGTCGTTTTCCTATTATTTTTTTTGTAAGTTTTTTTATCTCGGGGGTTACTTTTATATTTTTGAGTTCGTATTTGCTATTAAGTTCAAATATAGGTTTCCATGATTTAAGTGTTGTGGCTAGAACACGTGGGACAAAGTCACCGAGGGGTGGCATTCTCGGTTCATTTTTTATAGGTTCCATATCTGATAATTCCCATTTATAGGTAGTATATTCTTTAGTTCTGGAAATATCTGGTTCATTTTTTGTGTTTTTCGGGAAATCAAGGGCAAGAAACTGCAACGTCATTTCTGAGGGAATTTTGATACGAAATGTTGATTGGAGAACAGGCTTAGTCCCCCGGAAATAAAAAGCTGGAAAAAACATTCTTGGATCTTCAGGATTATAGTCATCGTAGGTATATTGTACATATATCAGACTGCCTACATCTACGCCTGGCAGTTCTCCGGAGAGTCTTATGGTGCGAGTATCAAAAAAACGTCCACCTTTGCCAGTTGGAACACTCTCCTTCAGTTCAGAATGTTTCAGTGTATGGAAACTTCCTTTGGAATCTAATACATAGGCAAAATCCAGATGCGTAGAAGATGTTCCTTTTTGATAGTGTAGAGAGATTTTTCTTTGTTGAAGGGCTGATTTCTTTGCTATAAAAAATGAATACCTATAGATATATTTATTTTTTTTATCTATTGTTTTTATGTCAATCCCGTCATCAATAATTTGTATTTGGTCATAATCAGAATATTTTTTCAGACATTTTAGTGCTTTTTCTTTTTGGTTTCTAAGTTCAGTTTTTATTTTAGATGAAATCTTTGAGTTTTTTCTTTTTTTCTTTTTTTCTAGGCTTTGGAAATTAATCTCCACAATATTTTCTAGTGGAATTTTTTCTCCATTTTCAGAGTTCAAGATATCGTTTTGAAAAGATTTAATTTTAAAAGGAATTGTTTTGTTTTTGCAGTGTATTATTGCGCTGTA
>JAYEIY010000222.1:0-7748 GCA_034660375.1 Verrucomicrobiota bacterium | reverse complement strand
GACCAGCTTGTTTCATTAAGTTTTTTTAAATCTTTAATAAAAACGGAACGAGTAATATTTGTTGGTTTATTATGAGAATCTGACATTATGATTTAATGATTTTATGATTTGATGATTTGATGATTTAATTAATAATCAATTCCCCAATTCCCCAATTTAGGATAAATGTACTTTAAATAAATAAATTTTCAACTAAATTAAGGTGTTTCAATTTTATTTTACAATTTTTACAATAATGGATTTTATTAATTATGACTTCAAAAAATATTAGAAAAAAGTATCTTGATTTTTTTAAGAGCCGTTCACATGCAATTATAGACAGTGCATCTTTATTGCCGGAGAATGATCCGACAGTACTTTTTACTACTGCGGGAATGCATCCTCTGGTTTCCTACCTCCTAGGAGAAAAACATCCAGCAGGAGCCAAACTTGCAAATGTACAAAAATGTATTCGTACGGGAGACATTGAAGAGGTTGGAGACGATGTTCATCTTACATTTTTCGAGATGCTCGGGAACTGGTCTTTAGGAGAATATTTTAAGAAAGAAGCCATAAGTTATAGTTATGAATTTCTTACTGGTAAGAATTGGCTTAATATTCCTGTAGAAAATCTTGCTGTATCCGTGTTTGCCGGAGATGATGATGCTCCTTTTGATGAAGAAGCCTATAATTGTTGGTTAAAACTTGGGATGTCTGCAGAACGTATTGCAAAACTTGGAAAAAAAGATAATTGGTGGGGACCTGCAGGACAAACGGGACCATGTGGACCGGATACAGAAATGTTCTGCTGGAATGGTGACGGAAATCCTCCCGAAAAATTCGATCCAGAAAATGCTAGCTGGGTAGAAATCTGGAACGATGTATTTATGCAATATAATAAAACAACCGAGGGTAATTTTGAACCACTTTTGCAGAAAAATGTAGATACAGGTATGGGACTCGAACGAGTTACCGCAATACTCCAAAATAAAAAGAATTGCTACGAAACAGAGTTATTTCAGCCTATTTTTCGAAAAATAGAAGCACTTGCCGGCAAAAAACAGAATTTAACTACAAATACCGAAGCAAAAATCGTTGCAGAACATATGCGTGCAGCAACTTTTATCCTGGCAGACGGAGTAGCTCCCTCAAATGTAGATAGTGGCTATATACTCAGACGCTTGATTCGACGCACAATTAATAAAGGTCGTAAATTGGGAATAAACGGTGCTTTTACCTTTGAAATTGCTTCTGTGGTTATAGAAGAGTATTGTGATATATACCCCGAACTGAAAAAACAAAAGAAATTTATAGAAGATGAACTTTCTATGGAAGAAGAACAATTTGCCGAAACCCTCAAAAAAGGACTGAAAGAATTTAATAAAATCATTGATAATGTCCCTGATTTTGTGAGAAAGAAAAGTTTTAATGGTAAAAAAGCATTCTTTTTATACGAAACATACGGATTCCCCCTTGAACTTACTGTAGAAATGGCAGAAGAAAAAGGTTTCTCTGTAGATAAAAAAGGCTTCGAAAAAGCCTATAAAAAACATCAGGAAATGTCTCGAAAAGGAGCCGAAAATAAGTTTAAAGGCGGACTCGCAGATGATTCAGAACAAACAGCACGCCTGCACACAGCAACTCATTTGCTTCATCAGACCCTCAGAGATGTCCTTGGAGACCACGTGGAACAACGTGGATCAAATATCACAGCAAAACGCCTTCGCTTTGATTTTTCTCATCCTGAAAAAATGACAATAGAAGAAAAAACCAAAGTAGAAACTATTATAAATTCCAAGATTGCAGAAGCACTGGAAGTCAAAGATGAAGAAATGAGTATTGAAGAAGCCAAAAAAGTTGGAGCAATAGGTATCTTTGAAAGTAAGTATGGGGATAGAGTTAAGGTCTACAGTATAGGAAACTACAGCAAAGAAATCTGCGGAGGTCCACATTGCAAGAATACTACTGAATTGGGAACCTTTAAAATAAAAAAAGAACAAAGTTCCAGTAGAGGGATTAGGAGGATTAAAGCTATTTTGAATTAAAGTGTTTTTTTAAAAGAACTTATCTCTGGCATCTTGTTTTTTTTAAAAATATTTGTATATTCTTACATGAGTGTGTCTGATTTATCCAATAAAAATATCCGTGAATAAAATAACTTTTTAGATTATAATATGAGTATTACACCTCTTCAAGTCGCTTTGCATTCGGGAGAAGCAAAAATTAAAATTGAGGGAATGGGGACGTTAAAGATTTCCGAAGATTTAAAAAAATTCTGTCTGACTGCAATAAGTAAAAAAATAAAGAAATTGGTAATTGATTTATCTTCTTGTTCTCATATGGATAGTACTTTCATGGGAACTTTGACAGAAATAGAGCTGTATAGCCGGAAAATAGAAAAAACCTTTGTAACTATTCTCAATATTTCACCTGAAAATAAAGCCCTCCTTTCCGGACTTGGACTTAAAAATTTTTTTAATTTTGTTTATTCTGAATCAGAGACAAAAGGTTGGAAGCAACTTGATATAAGTCCATTTGAGGCAGGTATGACTAATTCCCAATCAATAATAGATGCTCATAAAGCTCTGATGGATGTTGATGAAAAAAATATTGCAAAATTTGAAGATGTAATAACATTTCTTGAAGATGAACCTCGTTCTGATTAGACATTGTACGACGAGTCTTTTTCGCTTTGCTCGAAGACTCGAAGACTTTTCGCACACTGTATTTTTCTGTTTGTAGTTGCTTTTTGAGCAAATAACACTCTCCAAAAAGTACTTTTTCTTCTCCCCGCTCTTGCTATCCCACAACTGAATGATAACTTAAATAAGCATCATTTGAAGGTGGATAATGGTCAATTTTAATAAAAAGGTAATAGAAATATGAGTAAGTTTCCGGTAATGGTTAGATTTAGAGAAAGGTTGTTGCCTTTTCTCTTCTTTTTTGTATCGGTAATATTTGTTTTGTCAGTGGTTTCTTATGATCCTCTTGATACTGCGGTATTAAACGGAGGAATTTCTCATACGGTTATGTTACATAATCTTCTGGGTTGGTTCGGAGCTAATATTGCTGCTTTTTTTATGCTTTGGTTTGGTTTTGCATCGTATTGTGTATGTTCGGTTTTTTTGTTGTGTTCTGCAAGAAGGTTATTTTCTTCGGATGAAGAAGAGGGGGTTAGTTGGGATTATTTTATAGGTTTATTTTTTTTCATTCTTGGGATTGTTTTTTTTCTTGGAGCATGGGAAGATATTCTTCCTGAATACAGTCAGGCATTAAATTTGTGTGGGATTCCTGGGGGAGTGATTGGTCAGCGTTTTACATCTCCAACAGGCGGATGGATATATCTTTTTGCAAACCGTCTTGGAAGTCTAATTCTTTCTGTTGTGTTAGCCGGTTTTGGTGCTGCTATTATTTGGTTCTACGATTGGCATACCCATATAAAAACTAGATTTACAGATTTATTCCTTACCAGGGAAGCAAAGGAGGAGAGTTCAGAGGAAAAAGATCCTGATTCATTAGAAAAAGATGACTCGTTTTTTAGAAAAATTATTACAATTCCTTCAATCCTAGCCTCAAAAATTTCTCCACTTCTTTTTAAGAATATTCCCCGTGATGATGTGGAGGAGAAAAAAGTGTTGCATCCGCTACCAAAAGAAACTCGGCAGGCAGTACAAAAACAACATCCACAACTGGAATTGGATATTAATACCCCAGAGAATAAACCCAGATTGCCTCAAAAAACTAGAATTTCGCAGAGCAATGAGTTTGAAGACCAGGTGTTTGATACAGAAACCGAAAGTAGAGGAAAAATAAAGCTTGAAAGGAAATCCGTAAATCAAGGACGATATGTTTTGCCTCCTCTTGAATTATTAACAATATCTAGCGGAGTGGATACGGCAGCAGATCCCTCTGAAATTCTTGAAAAAAAAGAGATTCTCCAGGATACGCTTGACAGTTTTAAGGTTGATGCCGAAGTAACAGATGCAACATCAGGACCTCGTGTTACACTTTTTGAAGTTGTCCCTGCTCCCGGCGTAAGAGTAGAAAAAATATCGAAGTTAAGCAATAATATTGCGATGGATTTAAAAGCAAGAAGTTTGAGAATTTTAACTCCAATTCCGGGGAAAAGCTCTGTGGGTATTGAGGCTCCAAACAGAAAAGCTGTTGCAGTTGGACTTCGTGGTTTAATGCAAACTTCGGAATGGCAGAATTCTAAAGCCCGTATTCCGATAATTCTTGGCAAAAATATTAAGGGGCGACCAATTATAATGGATCTTGCTGGGGCCCCGCATTTGCTGATTGCAGGAGCCACCGGCAGTGGTAAGTCTGTTTGTATAAATACCATAATTCTCAGTTTACTGCATCATTTTAAGCCGGATGATTTGAGAATGATAATGGTTGATCCAAAAGTTGTTGAATTTACCGGATACAAAACCCTCCCTCATTTGATTGTTCCGCTTGTAACGGATGTCAAAAAAGTTACACAGGCGCTTCGCTGGATAATAAATGAAATGGAACGTAGATACAAAGTTCTTGCAAAGGTGGGAGTAAGAAATCTTGAAGCATTTAATAATCGTCCTAAATCACAAGAAATTGAATTTGATGATGATGGCAGAGAAATTCCAGAAAAACTTCCTTTTATTGTGCTTATAATTGATGAATTGGCCGACATAATGATGACTGCAAAAAAAGATGTTGAGACATCGCTTGCAAGAATTGCGCAACTCTCCAGAGCGGTAGGAATTCATACTGTAATTGCAACTCAGCGACCAAGTGTGAACGTTATAACCGGGATTATAAAAGCCAACTTTCCTACACGTATAGCTTTTCAGGTGTCAGCACTGGTTGATTCAAGGACAATCCTAGATTCCAAAGGTGCAGAAAATCTATTGGGTAAAGGAGATATGCTTTTTAAACCTCCAACGGCATCAAAATTAGAACGAATTCAAGGAGCATTTGTTGAGGATAGTGATATAGAAGCAGTCGTAAAGCACGTATCTTTACAGCAGGCGCAGATTTTTGATGAAACTGTCTTTAAATCTCCTGATGAAGAATCTTCAGATAGTACACAAACCCCAGAAGAAACCGCTGATTTTGAATCAACTATTTCGGAAAAAGATGAAAAACTTGTACAGCAGGCCATGAAAATTATTGCCAAAGATCGCAGGGCGACTACTAGTTATGTTCAACGTTCTATGAGAATAGGATATAATCGTGCAGCAACAATTATGGAAATTCTGGAAGAGAGGGGACTTATTGGTCCTCAGGAAGGAACAGAGCCGAGAGAAATATTTATAGATCCTCCCGGAGATGACGAGACTTAGATATAACAATAATTCATAATTTGTGTTTAAATTCGTGCATTTGCCATTCCCGTTGGTCATTGCTGATGTAAAATCAGCCTCATTGTAAGCAAGGTGTGGCTAAAAAAACTTTTCGTTGAGTTTCTATCTAGGAGAGGCTTTGTATCTGCCTAGACGAAAACAAAAAACATCGATAAATTCTTTTAAAAGGAATTTTGCAAAAAAAGGAGTATTAAAAATGAGTACTCAGAAAAATAATAAAAAACAAGAGGATCTTCCCTTCCAGTGGGGGGAAGAACCCCTTAAAGAAATAAAAAATATTGTAAACGATAAAGATGTAAATAATGTATCTGAGAAAGAAACAAATCTATCTGTCCAAGATGAAAATAGCAATAATGCTGGATTACAAGTAAAAAGTGAAGATCTCGCTCCCTATAATGTAAACCATCAATCTGTTGATGAAAAAGCAATCCAATCTTCTAATATTCAAGGCTCCTTAGGAGAAATCTTGATAAAAGCTAGAACTGTTGCAAATCTTACGATTCATCAGGTCGTTCAAAAAACCAAGATCCAAAAACAGTTTATAGTTGCATTAGAAGAAGAAGCGTTTAACAAACTCCCGAGTCCTGTATATAGCCGTTCCTATATTAAAAATTTGTGCAAACTCTATAAGCTGGAGTATGGTACGTTAGTTCGAGAATATGATGAGATTGTCGGATTTAAAGAAAAAACACATATAGAAAAGAAAGATGATGTCAAAAAGTCCAGTGTTTCCTTATCATCAACAACTGAACTCGGAGTAAAAAAGACATCCTATAAACTTATTATAACAACTATTCTTATTCTTTTTCTAGTTTTAATTATATCCTTTTTCTTAAACTACACTCCTCTAAAAAAACTCTTATCTAATGAGAAAACGCCAGAAAAAACCCCTGAAAAACAAAAAATATCTAGAACCCCTTCCTCAGAAGAATTAAAAACATTGTTGAAATTTGTAGATGAACCAGAATTGAAAAAACAAATTTTGAACGTCCCGCAAACAGAACCACCGAGAAAAAACTATAATGAATGACCTTGCACAAAAAATAGAAATAGACAGTGTACTAAAAGCCTTTGAGCGAAGCGAAAAAGGCTTTTCGTGCAATGTCTAGTTACCTCCTCCGGTCCTCCGGTCCTCCGGTCCTCCGATCCCCCGGTCCTCCGGTCCTCCGGTCCTCCGGTCCTCCAGTCCTGAGAAGCTTTTTATTTAAATGAGATTCTTGGATCAGCAATGACATAAAAAACATCTGAAAGAAGAATGCCCAGAAGGGTTAATCCTCCGCCAAATGCAAAAAGTGCCATCAGGACGGGGATATCCCGACTTGTAAGGGCCATCATTGACAGTGTTCCCATCCCAGGAATGTTAAAAACATATTCTATTATTATGCTGCCAGCAATCAATCCCGGAAGTAATCCTGCAAAGAGTGTTATCAGTGTTATAAGTCCATTTCGGAATAAATGTTTAAAAATGACAACACTTTCCGAGAGCCCCTTTGCTCTGGCAGTTCTGATATAGTCCTGTCTGATTATTTCAAGCATGCTACTTCTTGCATATCTTGATAATCCCGCAAACCCTGCATAACTCAAGCATAAAACTGGTAAAATATAATGTTTTGCGCTCTCCGCAAAAATCTGCCAAGTCGATTTTCCGATGACACCTGAACTTGATAATCCGTCAATAGGAAAAAATGGGAATTTTCCGCCTTCACAGAAAAGTGCCTGTAATACCAAAGCCAACCAGAATCCGGGAATTGAATAAAGAATGAAAAAAAACAAAGCACTCCCTTTGTCCAGAAAAGAATTTTGAAATACAGCAGAATAAATTCCCACTGGAAGTGCTATAGAATACGTAATAATAATCGCAAAAATATTGAGGGAAAGAGTGACGGGGATACGTTCCAAAATCAATTCTGTCACAGGTTTTCCCTTGTCAACTGTAGCTGAATCCCCTAAATCTCCATGCAGAATTGCACTACGTAACCAGAAAAAAAAACCTATATAAATTGGTTTATCTAAATATAATTTTTCTCTTAGAGAACGATTTACTGTTAAAGCAGACTCGTCAGCCGATATCCCTTCTGTCATTGCAGAATTCTCTCCCAACATGGAGCTTTTTGTGGGATCCCCCGGAGCCATACGAACAAGAGAATAGCTTACCAGTAATATAACAAACAGAGTCAGAAGAACCCCAGAAAATCTTTTTAGAATATATAATGCCATAATTTTTTTATCTAACAGAAAATTGTATTCTTGCGTTATCTTTATGTGTAGAAATGTGTATCTTTTCTTTTTAATTAGAACTGAATATTCTAACCCCAGTTCCCAGTAGAAGTTCGCAGTTCCGGCGAACCCGGTTAGCTTGAATATGTACTCCAATATTTTAGAAAATAACCACAAACAACATAATTAAGTTATAACATAAACAAA
>JAYEIY010000221.1:0-7848 GCA_034660375.1 Verrucomicrobiota bacterium | reverse complement strand
TGGCTGATTAGACAAGCATATGGATATTCAGATGATGAATATTTTAGGCTCAAAATATTTGATCTTCCCAATATCAAGCTTGGTAAAGAGTTATGAGGTCACCAGGACACATTATCGTGAAGAGGCAGCTTTTTGCTCTTTCGAGTGAGCTTTTCAAAACTTTTTATTTTCATGAAAGTGGCAGGTTTTTTGTCATTGACAATACGGGACGTATTTTGGTTCATCCTGAAGAATTTATGAGGGGAAAAAGTATTTCCAACAAGTTTTTATACGAGGAGGGGAATGAGAGTCTTCTAAAAAAAATACGGAGCAATAAGACTCTTATTTCGCAATACACTTTTGAGGAATTTGATGAGCATGGTAGTTTAAGAAAGAAGCAGCTTTTTGTTTCGTGGGTAGCGGGGTCTGATTTGTTTATATGTATTTCTGTACTTGATTCTGATATTTTTTTTTCAAGTTCTTATATGCGTAATTTTCTTACTGCTATCCTGATAATAGTTTTTCTCCTGATTTTACTTGTTTTGCATGTTAGTTATTTGTTGTTAAAAAAACGCTATAATGCTGTTGTGTTCTCGGCAGAGATGATTGTTGATGGGGATTATGATTCAACAATTAATGATTCCAGGGGAGATGAGATAGGAGTTCTTGCAGGTGTAATTGATAAACTTGCAAGGAGATTGAGGGAAAAACAGAAATTGGAGGATCAATTAAGACGAGCCCAGCAGATGGAGGTCGTCGGAACTTTGGCTAGTGGGATATCTCACGATTTTAAAAATATATTAGGAGGGATCTTGGGTGCTAGTTCTCTTATAAAAAAAGAAATAGAGAAAAATTTAGAAGGAAATGAAAAACTTGACCACGAACTTATAGATAAGATGTTGAACGTGGCTACAGACGCCTGCAATAAGGGAAGTAGAATAGTAGACCAACTTCTTTCCTTTTCTCGTTCCGAATCTACAGAGAAAAAAACTGCTGACTTAAATCATATCGTAAAAAAAACTGTAGAACTTTGCAGGCATTCATTTGATAAAAATGTTTCTTTAATATATCGTCCATTTTATACAAAAGCTGTCGCAAAGGTGAATAAAACACAGCTTGAACAGGCTATTTACAATCTTTGTCTGAATGCAAGGGATGCTATCCCAAATGGAGGAGACTTGTTTCTTAAAATTACAGATTTTAGTATTGATATAACTAAAACTGCATTGAAATGGCGCTTTCCTAACGTAGAGATCCCGCTTGGAGATTATTATTGTATTTCTATTTCCGATAATGGATGTGGAATTGACCCTCAGATTCAAGACAGAATTTTTGAGCCTTTTTATACGACTAAAGAAGAAGGGAAGGGGACTGGGCTTGGTCTTTCTATGGTTTTTAAAATAGTTAATGATCATAAGGGGTGGATTGACGTGGAAAGTGAAAAAGATTTAGGGACTACTTTCCGTATTTATCTCCCCAAATCAAAAGTTTTTACTACAAAAGATGATACTCAGGAACTTAGAAAATATGAATTTGGTAGTGAAACCCTGCTGCTTGTCGATGATGATGAGACTTTATTATCCATAACCCATGACATGCTTTCTTCTGTCGGATATAAAATACATACTTACGGTAATGGTTCAGAGGCAATTCATTTTTATAGAGAAAATCATCAAAATGTAGATCTTGTTATACTTAATCTTGTGATGGGGGATCTCTCGGGTGATTTTATTTTTGAACAGATGAAGAAAATCAATAAAAATATCAAAGTTGTAATCATAAGTATTCGTGAGGACGATGAACGTATCAAAAAAATCATGGAAAATGATTGTATTGAATTTTTGCAGAAACCTTTTAATATAGAGTCATTAACTCATTCTTTGAGATTGGTTTTGGATAGATAGATATTGCATGAAAAGCCTTTTTCGCTTTGCTTGAAGGCTATGATACCCAATCTTCGGTCATGAAACATTTTTTGTTGATAATCTCGCCGTTGGATTTTTCTCGGAAAGTGTAATCTTTTTATTAGGTAGATTCAGTTCTATCGGAGGACCGTCAATCCATTCATATAAAGAGAAATCTTTTTTTACAGAAATACGTAGTTCTGTAGTTTCTTTTGCTATTTTAAAGGAATATGCGTTCCAACTTTCTGGTAAAGATGGATTAAAACTAAGACCGTCTGAATAATCCCGCATACCTGCAAATCCATTTATTACAGCCATCCATGTTCCTCCGCAACAGGCAAGATGCAACCCCTCTTTTGTATTGCTTGCAAAGTCATTCAAATCCATAAGTGCACTTTGTCTGAAGTAATTATATGCATCTGTTTGTTTTTTTATATCTGAGGCAATAATGCTATGAATAGATGGAGAAAGGGGAGAGCCATGGTTTGTTTTTGGTTCATAAAAATTGTAATTATTTCTTTTTTGTTTTTTTGAAAAAAGATAACCGTGTAGAAACATAACCAACAGAACATCAGCCTGTTTTGTTATTTGAACTCTACGTATATTTAGTGGACTCATCGTATTTCTTATATTAGCGTACTTGGGTATTGTATTCATGTCTATCGAGTCAAGACACAAAAAACTATCATCTTGTTCATGGATCCCAAGTTCATTATTTAGTGGAATATACATATTTTTTGCAGCAAATAACCAATCTTGTACTTCTTGTTCAGTTATCTTTAGCCTGTCAATAAGTTTTTCGGAGGCGTCATGTTCTGTTTCGGCTATTATTTTATAGAGTGCAGTTGCGTATCTAAGATGCCATTCTGCCATAATGTTTGTGTAGCAATTGTTATTTACTTCAAAATTATATTCATCTGGACCGCAGACAATATTTATACAGAACTGATTGTTTTTTGCTTTAATAAAACTCCCGCGTCCATAGATGAAACGTGCAGTTTGAAATACGATTTCTGCTCCGAAATTGTATAAAAATTCATAATCTGCTGTTATCTCTGTGTAACGCCAGATTGCATAGGCTATATCACTTTGCAAATGATATTCTGCTGTAGTTGCTTCTTGTATTCGTGCACATGCTTCTCCTGAAATTGAGTTCCATGCATATAATGCTCCTTTTTCATTCATTTTACGGGCTCGTTTTAGAGCTGTCTCCAGAATGTTATATCTGTACATAAGCATGTGTTTGGCAGCTGTTGGTTCAGTATAGAGGAAAAAGGGCATCATAAAAATTTCTGAATCCCAGAATATGTGTCCATGGTACTGATTTCCTGAAAGTCCATTTGCTCCTATATTTAAAAGGTCATTTTTAGGATTATTCTGCTGTAATTGAAAGAGAGAGAAGTGGACAGCTTGCTGATCCATAAGGTTTCCTTCAATTTTTATATCTGCCTTGTCCCATAAATTCTTCCAGAAAGAAGTTTGTTCCTGATTCATCATATCAAAACCATCTTTCATATCAGAACAAATTATTTTTCTAGATAAAGGCATGACATCTTCAGACTTGATAGCAGAGGATAGTAAAACAATATGTTTGTTAAAAAAAAGATTTTCATGTTGTTCTGTTTCTTTAGAATATGTAGTTGTTACTGTATTGTCCTTCGTGATTATTTCTTTTTTTATATTCGAATCACTATCACTGCTTAGATTGTGTGCGATGGAGAGACCTACATGGTAAGGACCATTGATAGGGGTAATTTTTTGAGAAATAATGTCGTCAGTTATATCCTGTTCTGAAACTGTTGTTTGAATTTTTCCAGAAGCAGAGGATGGGATATTGTTGATAAGTTTACTTTCAATTTTTATTTCTCCGGAAAAGTTTAGAGGAGTTATTTCGTAATGAATAACAGCACTGTTACGCCTTGTCATTGAGACAAGTCTGGAGCTTTTTAATTGTATTTGAAGTCCCTTTGGACTCTCCCATATAAGAAGTCTTTCCAAAACTCCGCGTTTCATGCTCAAAGATCTGAAGTTTACCAATATGTCTCCTGTCGTAAGACTCAATTTTTCTCCTTCTACGTATATGTTTATTGGAGTCCAGTCGCAGATATTAAGCATATTGTGCATCTTTTTAGAGTATTCAGGGCCAACAGAGGATTGTTCATGTCTTTCATATCCATAAATCCCGTTTACATATGTCTCCGGATTACTTTTTTTCTTTTTGTAATCTTCTTCCAATGTTCCTCTGACCCCGATGAATCCATTTGAAAGAGAAAAGATGGATTCCCAGTATTTACCTCGTCGGGGAGGAAGCTGAGTCTCTGTAATATTCCATTCTTCTGCAAGGATTTTTTGAGGACGTCCCGTGAGTAAAAGAGCATCTATATCAATGCTGTCATAATTATCTATTGTTTCCGGAGCATTGGGCAGTAGATCTCTCGTTCCAACTCCAACACATTTCATCTTTGCACTAAGAGCCGCTTCTACGCCTGAAACTGCATCTTCAAAAACAAGGCAGTGAAATGGATGAATATTGAGCTTTTCTGCCACTTTTAGAAAAATTTCAGGGTGTGGTTTTGGATTTTCTATGTCATTACCCGAGATAACGGTATCAAAATAGTTGTTCAGCTTTAGTGCATCCAGGACAAGTTGTGCATTTTTACTGGAAGAGCAAAGAGCTATTTTTATCCCCTTCGATTTTAAGTCTTTTAAAAAATCTATAACGTTTGGATATATATCATCTGTTGAAATATCCTGAAGTAACTTTTTATAGTATATATTCTTCTGCTCTGTAAATTTAAATTTTTCTGATTCATCAAGTACTACATTATTGTGTTTAAGGATAACCTCAAGAGAGGCTATTCGAGGAATGCCTCTGAGTTGATTATTTAATTCTTCATCAAAATCCCAATTGTTTTCTTCAGACAGTTGTTTCCAGGCAAGGTCATGATATTTGTCAGTAAAAACAATTACTCCGTCAAGGTCAAATAAAACTGCATTTACATAGTATTTCATGATATTCCCATATTTATTTGGATAATCTATTGTCAATAAGTTATTTAGAAGATTAATATAGAAGCTAATTCCAGAAAAATCAATGTCTCTAAACTTGAAAAATGCACAAGAAGAGGAAATATCTTCTAATAATGACATTCAGTTATTGAAAAAAAACATAAATAAGATATATTCACCCAACAATTCAAAGAAATAATAAAAGGATAAATTATGGAAGCAAAAGTTCTGATTATAACAGGTTTCGGCCTGAATTGCGAGATTGAAACGAAAGCTGCATTTGAAACCGCCGGCGCAGAAGCAACTCTAATACACCTGAATGATTTACTAGAAAAACCTGAAAAACTTCTTGATTTTAATATCCTGGCTTTTATTGGTGGATTTTCCTTCGGAGACCATTTAGGTGCGGGAACTGTCTTCGCAAATCGTATCAAAACCGGTATGCATGAGGCTCTTAAAAAATTTATAGATGGAAATAAGCTCATTATTGGAATTTGTAATGGATTCCAAACTATTACACGTCTTGGTCTTGTTCCCGCAATTGATGGGGCATATTTTGAACAACAGGTAGCTCTAGCCCATAATCATGAAGGGGTATTTAGGGATGATTGGGTTACTTTAAAAGCAGAAAAGGATTCGCCATGTGTCTTTACTGCAGGAATAGATAATATAGAGTTGCCCATACGTCATGGAGAAGGATGTTTTACCGTTGAAAATCCTGAAATTCTTCAAATTATGGAAAAGAAAAATCTTATTGCGCTTAGATATGCATCCCCTGAAACTGGGCTTCCAACTGATGAGTTTCCTCATAATCCTAATGGTTCAGTTAATTCAATTGCAGGTATCTGTGATAAAACCGGTCGCATTTTTGGATTGATGCCACACCCTGAAGCTTATATTTATCCCTATAATCATCCACAGTGGACTAGACAGAAAATAAATGCGGAACTTCCAAATCATGGACAGGGATTAATTTTGTTTGAAAATGCGGTAAATTATATAAAAAATTCTTAACGCCTGATTGCAACCTAACCCCCTACATTCTAAACATCTACTATAAGAGGCAAAACAATGGAAGAAACAAATGAATTCCTATTAGATGATAATTTTATCGGACAAACTATTGCAGACGATTTTAAAATTATATCAAAGATCAAAACAACACATCAAGGTGATATCTATCTAGCTGATCAACTTTCTGTAAAACGCAAAGTTACAATAAAAATATATCCTATAGACAAAAATGAGGTATCCCAATCAGAAGATGCTCAAAGATTTCTTAGAGAAGCTAGGATAATGGCAAAACTTGAACATCCAAATATTTTGAATGCTATTCAGGTTGGCCAGACAGACGAATTTTATTATTTTGTAACAGAGTTTGAAGAGGTAAAATTATTGAAAGATATTATTGCTGAGAAGGGAGCTCTGGATGAAATAGTTGTTCTTTCAATGTTTTTGCCACTTGCTGATGCCTTGAATCATTTCTGGAACGAGAATAAAATCTTGCACAGAGATGTAAAACCCAATAACATGGTGATTACCAGAGATGGAAAAGTAAAACTTATTAACTTTCAAATTGCGAAGCCAATCGGAAATGTTTCTGCAGATTTGACAATGTCAAATTTTGTTCTGGGAACTCCTGAATATATGAGCCCGGAAAGATTGAGTGGAAAGAAAGAGATTAATTTTTCCAGTGATATCTATTCATTTGGAGTTTCTATGTATCATTGCTTAACAGGTAATCCGCCTTTTGTAAATGAAAATATTGTTGATCTGATAGAGAGTATTGAAAATGGAGATATTAAACCTGCAACTAAAAAGAATCCTGCTGTTTCTAAAGAAGTATCTGATTTTGTAGCAAAATTATTCAAGAAATCTCCAGAAGATAGACCTTCATCATGGACGGAACTAATAAATGAGGGAAACAAAGTACTTAAAAAATTGAAAGAAAAAAATTCTGAGGATAGACAAATGTCAGCCGAAGAGTCAGTTCTGGAACTTTTCGGACCTATACAATCTTTAACCCGTCAGGAAAAAAGCTCTGATGCAGAAAACAAAGAGCCTCAATCAATTGCCGAAGAAGATGAAGATGATGAAAGTATAGTTAATATGCCTTTGCTTATTTCTACCATTATTATTATTGTTCTTTTTGTTGCTATTTATTTCCTCTTTTTTTAATGTCTGAATTTATAGAAACAAATTCGATTGTTCTTAGAAAAACAGACTATTCCGAATCAAGTCTGATTGTTTCTGTCCTGACTGCTGACTATGGGAAAAAATCTTTTATTTTAAAAGGAGCCAGGAGAGTTAAAAAAAATAAAACGCCTACTATAGATTATTTTAGACTAATCAATTTGCTCTATAAAGAACATGCATCAAAATCATTGTGTCTGATCCGTGAGGCGGAATGTATAAGAGATTTTTACTCAATAACGGCTGATTTAAAAAAAGTAAATACAGGCTTATGGCTTTGTCGGTTTATTGAAATAAATGTTGAAGAAAATGATCCGCTTCCACATACCTATAATGCCCTTTTGATAACATTTGAAAAATTCTCTGCTCCCCAAAAAGCGCTCAATCTGTTATTTGCTTATTATGTCGGCGTAATTCTGGTCTTTTTGAAAGAGAACGGGTTTATAAATCATGACAAATTAACACATGAGATGAAGTCGGTAAATATCTTTATGGAAATATTTGAAACAGAAAAAATCCCTGAACTTTCAGCCTTTGATAGAAAAAAAATATTAAATTGGCTTTTTGATTTTCTTAAATATTTTGACATGAAAGTCCCATCTAAACCGCAGTTGAATTTTTAAAAAGGAGATTTATGAAATGAGAGCGCCAAGCGAAGCTGGCGTAAACAAGCTGGACAATCCAGCACGGATAAAGGTTAGCCACCAGTCCGGAACGGAACCATGCGCATGGTAAGGTAACGAGCCATGTGAAGCCATGGGAA
>JAYEIY010000220.1:0-7859 GCA_034660375.1 Verrucomicrobiota bacterium | reverse complement strand
TTCCAAATCGTGCATCATTAAACCATTTATTTTTGTTTTGCATTTTTACCATAACTCCATATTTTTTTGTGAATTTGCTTTATTATGTAAAGCTAGTCTAGTTTATTAATCTTTAAAACAGTCACTCTATTTACGGTGGGCTAATTATCGTAGCACAGGCTCTCCCCATACACCATGGGAGACCCATGCTAGATGAGTGCTTACTGTATTCAGTTGATCAGAATGTGGTGTGTGTACATAACTCATCCTAAGTGTCAAAAATCTAGTATTTCCAAGTTCAGCTGTAATGCTTTCAGCTACGTCTCCAGGTTGAACAATTGCGGACTCCGCAAGAATTTTTCCATCACCAAGAATTTGAAATTTTGCGGATGGCATTGACTCTTCAAACAATGGGTTTAAACCAATTCTTGCAGAAAATTCTTTATAGGCTCCAGGCACAAGAAAATATTCAATATCAGCTTCTCTTATATGATCATCAACACAGGGAGGTGCAAGATTTGGCACAACACCAAGTCCCTGTAGATTTACTATTGTATTTTGTTTATTCATTAATGCTAAAGGATGCATTTTTCCTCCGGAATAAGGAATAAGTGATGCATCAATAATAGGCTGATAGCGATAGGTCATATCAATAGTATTTGAGAGATAAGGGTATTTGCGAAGATCGCAAGTATGGTTTTTTTTGTTAGCATTTCCATTAGCAATGGAAAAAACAGTAAATATAAAATCAGCAAAATGTTTTGCCGTCTCAGATTGAGCCAGAGATGACAGTTCCATTGCTTTTTCTTTATTATAAGCATAGAGTGCCTGAACAATTGGAGTGGCCTGTGCTGCTCCAAAACGGTGCAAGGAAAGAAGTCCGGAAAATGCTTCCATTTCAGCCTGTTTTAAATTTTCCCCCAGCAGTTTTGGTTTATAGTGATCTATTTTTACTGGAGCCTTGAGTCCTTCGACATTTGCATGTAGTTCAAATCCCAGAAATTCTTTTGGTGGTGGCACAATCACATCGAGAAGGGCAGGGCTCATAGCGTGAATCGGCTCGCCAGTATCTCCTAATGCATGAGAATAAACTCCACAGAATTTTATAGCAGATTTAATGTCTCCTTTCTGTAAACTTTCAATCGCATTTTTTAGATAAAAATTGATATGATAAATATGTTCAAAAGGAGACTCACCACTGTAGAAGTGTTCTTCTTTTGCATATTTAGCAAATTTTTGATTTAATTCTGTTTTTGGAGGAAGAGGATAGATAAAACGGTCTGCTTCTGGATCTATTTTATCTTTTGCCTCTTGAGACATAGAAAGATCTGCAAAATAATCTGGATACCAGGAACTTTCTTTGAATTCATGGATATAATCCTGAAACTGTTCTTTTATATCTTCTGATTGCACGGATAATGCCTGCATTGCAATTTTATCATGTACTGCGCTCACTAGACTCTCCTTTATTTATTTATTTATTTATTTATTATCTCAATTTTCTTTGCCAAAAAGGAAATTTTAGATATTCATTTTTTCAATTATTTCATTAGAATAACGATCAATAAAAGTAACTGCATAAAGCTTGCCATACCATTGCAGATCCAAACTGCAGTCCTTTTAAATCTCAGTCCATATAAAGTCCAGAATATGTAGCTAAGCATAAAGCCCAATATATAAAATGTAGATACTGTTGACGCTCTATTAGTTGAGTGTTCAGCATAGACTTGTACAGCCATTCCAAGCAAAGTTACAAATCCAATCAAAGAACCTATAATCTCAAAGTACTTGTCAGATTTTTTTTTAACTATCATGATTTTCCTTCTTTTTAGATAATTTTTTCTTAAACTGTTCAAAAAAAGATGAATTACATTTCTCTATCTCAAGGTCAAATATTCTCATATTATTTATCCCATGGATAAGTTATTTTTGTCAACTCGCCCCCATTTGCGGCAGATTGTGCTGCAAAAATTCCAGGGATACTCATTTGCAATCCCTGACGTAAGGATATAGGAGGTATTTTTTCATTGCTACGCAAAGCTTTTATCAAGGCATCCCATAATGCATAATCACAGCCTCCATGCCCTTTTGCGTTAGGATTACCTATGTATTCATTAAGTAAGACTCCAGACGATGTAGGATAGAACTTTTGTTCTTCATGTATGTCTTTGCTATAAAAATAACATTGTTCCCCATCTCCATAGTCAACGGAACGCTCCCATGCACCTTTTGTTCCTATAATTCTATAGTGATGATGGCTATCCGGATACTCATTAATAAATGAAACCATTAAACGTACAATTGTATTATCTTCTGTACGAAATAATGCACTCATCAGGTCATGTTGATCATCAGTGTTATTGATATGACTGCCAGTATCAAAACAACTGACATAACGCAAATCGTCTTTAAGTATGGTTAGCATAGGTCCTAAAGAATGAGTACAATATATTATAGGTTCCATTGTTTTGCGCCAGGGAGTTTCTTCCCAATAACAACGACAGTCATGTATGTATTCACATTCAATATAACTTGGCTTACCTATAAGATCTTTTTTTACAACTTTCTGCATGCTTCTGATAAAAGCCTGCATATTGGGGTTGGCGCCTGTCATAAACATTGCTGAGCTATTTTTCTGGGCTTCCCATAACTCATCTGCTTCCTCTAAGGTACTCACACATGGAATATCGGTCATAACATTAATATTGTGTTTTAATGCCTCAACAGCAAATTCAGCGTGTTCTTTTGCGGGAGTTTCAACCAAGAGAATATCCAGGTTTGCATTATCAAGCATAGTAGTAAAATCATCAAATACCTCTGCTTTAGGAAATTTTTCAGAAGCTTTTTTCAATATTTTAGAATTGTTATCACAGAGCGCAATAAGCTCAATATCATTGAAACTTGATGCGATATCGATCATGCCTAAACCACGGCCACCACAGCCAACTAAAGCAAGTCTGAGTCTCTTATTCATATTTTTTTCTCTTTTGTAGGTTTTATTATTTTTTTCTAGCTGTCTAAACGATATTTAAAAGGTCGTGCAGGTAAGTTGAAGTCATTATATAGGTTGCATTGAGTATAATCACCATACCCAAAACTAACTTCTACAAATTTATTTAAGGATGGACCTGTTAAAATGACATGATCATCTAGAATACGAGCAGAAAAATCTAATATTTTTTTATCTTTTTGTATTTTAAAGCCTGACAAACTTTGATTATTATAAGTTTTTAACCCTTTTGCATTGGTAAAGTAAATTTCAATTTTATCATTTTTTAGCTGTACCTTATCAACTATAGGTCCTGAGAACTCTATGCTTTCGCCATAGGTTTTACCTCTTGCAATTAATGCTAGTCGCTTGCCAACATCCTGTTTGTTTTTTGGATGTATATCTAAAGGATCTCCGATATCAATAGTTACAGCCATTCCAGTATTTTCAAGAAATAAAGCATCTTCTTGTGCTTGTCTTATTTCTCCCCATGGCGAAATGTTTTCATCATCAGTTCCAGCTATAAAACTAGAAAGTTGGACAAAATAAAAAGGAAATTTACCTATATTCCAACATTTTCGCCAATCATTTATCATAGCGATAAATAGCTTTCTGTAATTGTGATAATTTATAGCATTGCTTTCACCTTGATACCAAAGAACTCCTTTTATTACAAAATTTAGCAATGGTTTTATCATATTATTGAAAAGCATGTAGGGAGAATTGGGATTTCCCTCTCCAAAAGGTTGAACTGGGGGTTTAATAAGACCAAAGTTATATTCTACTTTATATTGCCATTTTCCTGCGAGAGGAATTGATTTTTCAGGTTTATTTTTCAATGAAATATATATATCATTGGCGTCACCAATAATTCCCCCTGCCATAAGGTTACTAAAAACTCTAACGGCTATTGTATTTTCTCCTGAGTGCACAATATTGGAGGGTATCTCATAGACTCTGGTGGTACACCATGCCTGTGAATTTTCTTCTATGGATAAACTACCAATTTTTTCATTGTTGAAATAGGTTTGATCTGATTTGTCACAAGAACCTAAATGCAAAATACATTCCTGTCCGTCCCAATCTTTTGGTAATGTAACATTTTTCCTATACCATAGAACTCCATTAAACTCCAGACCTTGACTTGTCCACCAACCAGGAACATCTAAAGTTTTCCAATCAGAACTATCACAAGAATCCGAGGCATAACCTTTTTTGTAGCCTCTGTTTTCTGGATCTTTAGGAATAGTCTTTTCCCATGCTTTATATTCTTGATTATAGATAGTATTATCAAGTGATGAAGATTCATATTCTTCAATCTCTTTTTGCATAAAATCACAAGATTGTAAAGCATCTCGGCTCATCCAGGCTTCTATCCTAGTTCCTCCCCATGATGAGTGAAGTAGACCAATTGGTTTCTCTTGTCTTTCATAAATATCCTTGGCAAAAAAGTATCCTACTCCAGTAATTTTTTTGGCAGTTTTTGGTGAGCATATTTCCCATTTCCCTTCAACTTGGGTTTGATTTTCAATTGAAGTTTTGTGGATAACATTAAAAAAACGAATTTCCGGAAAATCTGCTAATTCGAGTTCCTGATTGGCATTATTAACATCATTTAGAGGAAACTCCATATTAGATTGTCCTGAACAAAGCCAAATATCGCCTGTCAAAATATTTTTTATAACCTGCTCTTTGCTTCCTTTTACGTGCATTTCGCAAATCTGCCCTGAAGGTAATGGAGGTAGTGATACCAACCACCTTCCTCTTTTATCTGACTTTATTTCTGCTTTACTGTCGGCTAATTTTACCGAAATTAACTCTTCTGGCTTATCAATACCCCAAACTTTAATAGGTTGATTACATTGAATCATCATGTTATCTGAAAAAATAGAATTTAACATATTTTATAGCGTTTACTGTTTACTGTTTGCCGTCAACCGTTAACCGTTAACCGTTAACCGTTTACTGTTTCTTGTTGGCATCTTTTAACAAACTATTGTTTTTCCATTTTCAGCAGCTGAAAGTTCAGATGCCCATATTATTTTTTCAATACGTTGTATTGTTTTAGATTCAAGGCCCATAAGGGGATCTTTTTTATCTTTCAAAGCATATTCTACAAATGATTTAATTGTTTTCCCACATTTATGTTCCCAGACATTGCCACTATCAAGATGATCATTTGCAAAACTAGCATCTGCAGAATATTCTCTTTTGAATTTTTTAGATGACCACATAATACGACTTTCAAGTGGATTGTATGGTGTATAATCAAACTGTCCACCTGTCCCAATAATAGTATGTCTTGCATCATATTTTTCGGCAAAATCGATATTTCCCTGAATCAAACTTCTCACACCGTTATCAAAGCTCACCATGATATCTTGCTGTGTGTCATAGTCAAAATTTCTAATTTTTGATGGTGCACTTTGGCAAGTTACGCTTACTGGATTGGCATCTACTTGTAAGACTGTAAGAGATATCGCATGACATGTTCCCATTGGAATGGCACCACCAGTTTTTTCTTTTGATAACTTCCAAATTTGCTCAGCTGTATCAGAAACTTTAATAGGGTGACGATAAGAAAAATAAGTAGATGCCATTTGACCAAAAGCATCATTTTTTATTAAGTTTCTAAGTTTTTCTTGTTCATCGTAATGAAAAAGAATATAATCCAACTTTGTTGTTTTCTTAGACTTTACAGCTGTTTCAAGAAGTCTTTTTGAATCTTCTTTTGTCGTTGCGTATGGTTTTTCAAGGAAGACATGTTTTTCTGCCTCAAGAGCCTTGATTGCGAAGTCTGCATGCAGGTTATTAGGGACAGCCACAATAACCGCATCTATATTTTCACTTTTAAGCATTTTATCGTATGATGTAAAAAGCTCTGCGGAATCAAGATTTAATTCGTCCTTTCTTTCCTGCATTGCTTTTTCATCAAGGTCGCATAATGCGTTAATTTTTGATATTTTGCTTTTTTCTCCTTGTTTTGTCTTAGGATTGAACTCTTTTTCGTATTCAGCACCAATTGCTAATGCTCCAGCCATCCAACCCGATGCTCCAACTATACCTATTTTTAATTTTTTATCCATATTAATTACTCCCTTTTTTAATGTCTTATCCATATCAGTTACTTCCTGAAGTTATTATGAACATAACTTCTCTTATTTATTTTCTTTTTTATTACCAGTAATTGTTTGATTTAGATCAATAGTTTTCTTTGTCTTTACACTTTTATCTGCAGCAAATGCAAGCAGGCTTGCCCGAACTCCATCTGAAATTGTCGAGATAGGAGCTTTTGCACTCTTAACACTCTGAAAAAATTCATCAATAACTGCTTTATCTCCACCATAATGACCTTCATCTGAATCCGGGAGTGGCAAGTTAGACTTTTTCTCTCCTCTATATTCGTGGAGAGTAATATTATTGGAGTTAGTATCTCCATACAGCATTCCTTCTGTACCATGAATGCGAATCTCTCTCCCGTCCAAAGCAGATACATTTAATAATGTAAAAATGCCCTGAGTACCATCACTAAAAGATATAGTAACACTTTGATTGTCCATTATATCGGCATCAGAATTATAGACACATGTATCAGGTGCTATTTTGCCCTCGGCATTGTAACTTATTTGGGTAAGGTCTCCAACAAAACCCTTAAAACGATATGGACACTGCATATCCTTGCATTCTCCACAGTTATCAGGCATGCCCTTACGATTAAAAAAGCTTTGTCCACCATGAGAAAATAGTCTTACGGGAAGTCCTTGATTCTCTTTTAACCAACACATCATATCAAGATCATGACTGCTTTTTTCATTTAAGAATCCCCCCGTATTTTTTATTAGCCTATGCCAGCGGCGGCGATTGGACGCACCGCTTACAGGTATAAGTCGTTCACTCATTTCAATCATAACTACTTGTCCTAATTTTCCGGACTCAATTATTTCTTTTACAGCTTGGTAATAAGGAGTATATCTCATGACGAAACCTACCTGAACAATGCGACTTGTTTTCTCTGCAAGTTTTTGGATTCTCAATACTTCTTCCTCGGTAGTAGCCAATGGCTTTTCTATAAAAATATTAAAATTCATATCAACGAGTTTCTCAAAAATATCTGCATGTGTCCACTCGGGTGTAAAGATGAAAGCCATGTCGTATGGAGAGGCCTGCCCTTTATCGAATGATGATAATGTTGACAACTCGTCCAAAGATTCAAGTACAGGAGTGTCCTTCCATCCATATTCATCAAGCCACGTTCTATTTTGCGCATGGTTCTCTTTATTCTTTTCAATAATGGCAACAATATTACAATCTTCGCGTTTAGCAAATAATGGGAATAAAATCCCACACCGTCCACCACCACCAACAAGCACAATATTGTGACACTGTTTTTTACTATTCTTCATTTTACTAGTCTCCTTTTTTATAATTATAACTCTATTTATCTATTATATCGTTGATTTAGTTATCAATACTCAGACCATATAGCACGAGAGTAATATCTTCATGATTACTAGGTATAACCTCTATTTCACTTATCAATTTCTCAGGAAATGGATTAATCCAGGTGTATGATGGTATGTTTATATGTATTTGATCTCCTATTGATCCGAAAATTCCAGTTTCAACAAATGAGGCCAACTTTCTGGAATTCCATCCTGTTATTTGTTGTGATAGTTTAATTTTAATTTCTTCAGTTTCTCCATTCTCGTATTTAATAATGTATTTACCTGAATGAAAATTGTAATATTTTCTAATTGATAAATGAACATGTTCATCTTTTTGGCGATTAGTGCCATGTAAAAAAGTAATATTTTTAGCTTTTTTGTCTATTTTTATTTTTACAGGTGTTGTTTTAGGGAGCAAAGCCATGGCCGACATTTCAGCTTTTTTA
>JAYEIY010000219.1:0-7861 GCA_034660375.1 Verrucomicrobiota bacterium | reverse complement strand
GTGTGAAATCCATGATGCCTTTGATATTTTTGGGATTGCCTTTTTGTACAACAATAACAGGTGTTAACTCGGCCATTAACCAACCGTCAACTCCCATATGGAACTTTTTCATCAAAATATCAAGAAAAGGATCATGGCAAACATAAAGATCTCCATGTTGCTGATTTTCTATATAGGCAAGTAATTCTCCTGAGCCTGCGGCATTAATCTCAATTCTTTGCCCCGTTTTTTTCTCATAGAGTTTAGCGAGTTTTGCTACAACTGGGCGCATTGTTCCCCCAATATGACAAATCAAAGGTTTTTCCTGTGCAGCAGGGCTTTTAGACGTCTTTTTTGTTGAGTTAGATTTTTCCTGTTTGGAACAGGATACTAATATTGTTGGAATTAATAATGTTGCAAATGATAAAATGATAGCTTTTCTTAAATGCATCTTTTTTCCTATTTTAAAGGTTAACAAATTTTTTTATTTAGAGCGTAGTACTTTAAAATCAATGATTAATTTTTCAATGGTATTTTATCTTCATTTTTACCACAAAAGAATCCATAAAAATAATTTATGATAATTTCAACCCAGTATTTCAATTGTTCCTGCACAATCTTTTGGAATAAAGATAGGCTTATCTTTTTGGGTAATTGTTATATTTAGTATTGCCTTGCGATAGTGAATGTTTTTTAGTGATATTTTTTCTATTTTATGAGGTAAATGTGGAGTTAATCTAAGTCCTTCTTTTGTGAAATTTATACCCAGAAGGGATTTGAAAATCATGTTGATATATCCCGTGGCACACCAGGTTTGCCTAGAACATGATTCCCATTCGTGTAATCCGCCATATTCAGGATGTTCCTGACGACCTCCGTATGGTTTTCCGGTAATGGGATGATATATTTCAAAAAAATGTGAGTCTCTGACGGCTTTTGTGGCGAGCATCTGAAGCTCTTTTATCGCAAGAGAATGGTTGCCTGTCATTTCGCAGGCTTCAACCCATGCAGTATTCACCTGTGGCCAGATAGTGCCGGAATGACGTGGAAAATGTTTGTATTGTTTATCACAATAGCGTTCGTATGGAGGCCATACACAGCTTATGCCGTGTTTGGTCAAATATTGATTTTTCATTATAGAATGAATTTGCTTTTTATCTGCAATACCGAAAAGAATGGCAAATGCATGTCCCAGTCCTTCCTGTCTTTCCTTATCATCCTCTGCATCAAGTAAATATCTATAATGTCCTTTTTCTTCTGACCAGAAATGTTTATTAATAGCGATTTTTAATTTTGTTGCTTTTTGTTTAAAAGTGAAATCTTCTTTTATATTTAGTTCTTCTGATATTTCTGATATCAGTTTGTAGGCATTGTAATAAAGACAGTTTGTTGAAAGAGCCTTGCACGGAACTCCAAAACCATTGGAATATGCTTTTTTCGGGTTATTTTTAGGCCATTGATTTATACCACAGAATTTCCCTGCAGGATCTCCAAATTTGTCAGGGTATCCGGCTACTCCGTCCTGAAAACATGCGCCTCCCCTGAAAAGTCCGTCGGCATTATCATATTCATCATTCTCAAGTTCCTCAAGAGTATTTTTTGAGGCTTCTAGAACCATCTTTAGAAATTGTTGGTCGCCTGTGTAGAGATAATATTTCCATGCACCTGTGACCCATATTATTTTATCCCAGTATTCTCCGCTTATTTTTATCTTTCCCGAGTCTTTAGAAAGTACGCTGAGCATTGTATTTTTTGCGATATCAGGAGCAATTATTCCTCCCGCGTACCATGTATTAAAGGCTGCGTCTCGTGTCCAGGGTTTTTTATATCCCAATCCTGCTATAATACATGGTTCAGGGTTCTCAAGTAAGCCCCCTTTCCAAAGCTGTATATTGGAAGTAAAATCACCAACTGCAATCCTAAAAGCTGTATCTATTGTTTCATCTGCAGTACTAAAAAATGGAATATTTAAAGAATTGCTTGTCATATTGAATTTATTATTTTTTATTAAATTAAAAATTTATTGGAAAAATCTATTTTCTTTCTCTATATTAATACAGGATTTTAGAAATTAAATATTAAAAACCAAAAGAGAGAAAATAATATGAATTTTATTGAAAAGTTGACTGAGAAATTAAGTATTGGTAAACAGAAAATCATTATATTTCCTGAAGGACAGGATTCAAGAGTAGTTGCTGCGGCTAAGATTATTTTTGACAGAAAAATTGCAAAGCCAATTGTTCTTGGTTTTCCCGAAGAGATTGCGGACTCCGCAAAAGAGGCAGGGATTGATAAAATTGATTTTGAGGTAATCAATCATCTTGATTCATCTTATACTGATGGATTGGCAGAAAAGTTTTTTGAATTAAGAAAAGATAGAGGCGTTGCTCTAAAGTCAGCAAAAAAGAAAATGACAAACCGTTTATATTTTGCTGCTATGATGTTGCGTACAGGCAATGCGGATGGAATGGTCGGGGGGAGTATTGCATCTACCGGTGATATGCTTCGCGCATCATTTCACTGTATTGGTACAGCAGAAGGAATCAAAACTGCCAGCAGTTCATTTCTTATGGAATTGAAAGAGCCATCTCCGGCGGGCGATGATATTCTTATTTTTTCAGATTGCGGAGTAAATCCTATGCCTGATGCACAACAGTTGTCAGATATCGCGGTCTCATCAGTGCAAACTCATAAAATGCTTTTGGGAGGAGAAACCAGACTTGCTTTTTTGTCATTCTCGACCAAAGGAAGTGCTGAGCATGAAGTCATAAATAAGGTACGTGAAGCAAAAAAAATGACAGAAGAAAAATTGAAAGCTCAGAATGCAGTGGATGTCATTGTTGATGGAGAATTGCAGGCTGATGCAGCAATTGTACCCAAAGTTGCTTCTTCAAAATGTCCTGAAAGTCCATTGCAGGGGAGGGCTAACGTCCTTATCTTTCCCGATCTGCAGTCGGGGAATATCTGTTACAAAATAACCCAGCGCCTTGCTGGAGCGGGTGCTTACGGTCCTATTTTGCAGGGGTTGGCAAAACCAGTAAATGATCTTTCAAGAGGCTGTTCTGCAGAGGACATAGTGGGAGTTGCAGCAATTACTGCAATGCAATCTTAATTATGGAATTTCTTAATTGCGAAATTGGATAATTGTTTGTAATAGCCACTTGTCCTACGTTCTTAAACTGAAATTAAAATAAGGAATTTTACAATGAAACAGGAAAAAATGATTTTAGTCGTTAGTTGTCTAGTGGTGTTAGTTGTTCTTTCTGGGTGTACAACTTATACAACCGAAGTGGAAAATGTTCCGCCTTCGAGAGCAACAAGATATGCTCCGATTGATACTACGACCAGGCTTGGTTCAACAGGAATTGAGTCGCAGGATATCATTTCTATGACAGATAAAATGGTTAGAGATCTGCTTTCTACCCCTATTATCATGAACAGAACTGAACCGGCAGTTCTTATTCTTGATGAAAAATATTTTGAAAACGATTCGTCTCAGAGAATAAATAAAAAATTAATTACTGACAGAATGCGTTTTAAACTCCTCAGAGCCGCAAATGGGAAAATTAAATTTCCAGCTCGCCATGTAGTAAAAATGTTTAAAGATGAACAGAAATTACGCAAGACCAAAGAAGTCAGAGGAAAAGTAGTAAAGACCAGACAAAAAGCAAATTATCGCTTAACCGGTAATTTTAAAAATTTTACTGATAGTATTGGAGGAGGAGCAAAAAGCAATTATGTACAGATAATCTTTGAGCTTGTAGATCTTGATACCAATGAAATAGTCTGGACCAATATGTACGAATTCAAAAAAACAAGCAGAGAAAGTTCATTTTATAGATAAATTGAAATTTTGATGTTTTTCTGTGACGAGGTTGTCACATTAGTCCTATGCTTTTAAAACGGTAAACGGCCAACGGTAAACTGTTCCTATGCACTATATCCGATTTTATATTTTTTTTTTTTTAGGATTACTCATTTTTTCTGGATGCATGTCCGTTGGAAATAAAAAAGAAGATCCTAAAAGAAACTATGTTCTCAGAAATATGGAACAAGGCATGGATTCTTTTCAGAGAGGAGATTTTGAAAAAAGTAAAAATGCATTTGATAATGCACTTGATGAGATTGAGGCTGTCTGGGGAGATGATGCTGCTGCACGAAAGGCGAGAAGAATGTGGAATAATGAAGGTTGTAAGAATTTTAAAGGAGAGCCTTATGAACGTGTGATGGCATATTATTACAGAGGGCTTCTTTATATAATGGATGGTGATTTAGAGAATGCCAGAGCATGTTTTAGGGGAGGTATTCTCCAGGATTCATTTTCAGAGGAAAAACAGGATCAAAGCGATTTTGCTTTGTTATATTATCTCGAAATGTGGTCTGACTTCCAGCTCGGACAGAAGGGAAAGGCAAATGAACTTAAACCTTTTTTGAAGAAAATTAGAAAAAATCAAAACTTACCTCAGAAAAAATATAATTTGCTTGTTATTGCAGAAACAGGTCATGCACCTAGAAAAAGACGGACAGGAAAAGGAAAATATCAACTAACCTTTTCAAGGGCATCTGAACATGAAGATACAAAAGTAGAATTAAAATTTTCTTCCTTCTTTCCTAAAAAGAAAATAAAACTTTCTCCCATAGAAGATATTTATTGGCAGGCATCAAGTCGTGGGGGGAGACCAGTAGATAAAATACTCAGAAATAAGGTTGTTTTTAAAGAAAAATGGGATGAGGCAGGCTCGGCTATGACAGGTCTGGGGCTACAAAGCCTAGGTGCATCTGCTTTTACAGGTGGTGAAAACCAAGATACTGCACAAATTGTAGCGGGAGGATTAACCCTATTAGGACTTTTGAGTACTGCAGTTGCCTCTAAGGTAAGACCTGAAGCAGATATTCGACAATGGAGAAATCTGCCCGATACAGTACATATTGCATCTGCAAAATGTCCTCCGGGAAAGTATTCGGTTCAATGGAAGTTTTCTGGTAAAAATAGACATAAAAGTATAAAAAGAAATGTTCGCATAGATAAAAATAACGAATTTACTCTCCTGTGGATCAGAAAACCAGAATTTATCTTGGAAAGACCTGCAGAATGATTTTATGATTTTATGATTGATAAGATTGAAAAGATTGAAAAGATTGAAAAGATTGAAAAGATTGAAAATAACTTAAATAAAAAGGAACGTTTATGAAAAAAAGTTTAATTCTTACTGTTATTGTATTGTTACTATTTAATTTTATGAATATATGCTATTCACAGGAAACTCCACTAAATGAGTCCACGCAAGTGGAAACGGAACAAGTTAATAATGCATTAACTTTAACTCATTTTGGGAAGGAAGTTACTGCTTCGACAGAAGACTTTTTATGCGATTTGTTGGGGGAGTGGATAAGGGGGACGATTTTCGGGATTCATTATTGGCGTTATTTTGTACTTTTTTCTGTTATTTTTTTTACTTTTCTAGTTTCTGCCATGGCTCGGCATATACTTCATTACTATGGACAAAAGCTGGTTTCAAAAACTAAAACTGAATTTGATGACAGGCTTATTAAAAATGCGAAAAAGCCACTTGGGGTGGCTATTCAGAGTCTTGGTTTTTATTTTGCATTCTTGCCTATGCTCCCGTTTTTTACTCCTCTTATAGGTGAATATATTGGCAGAGTTGCTATTGCTATTGCTGTTGCAGCGCTCTTTTGGTATATTTATGATCTTATTGAATTGATTGATGTCTATTTGAATAAATGGTCTCAAAAAACCAATACAGATTTAGATGATACTTTTGTAAATATTATTAGGAAGACTCTGAGAATGGTTCTTGTTATTCTTGGGACACTTTTTATTGGGCAGACTATATTGAACTTGAAAGTTACTGCTTTGCTTGCCAGTGTAGGGATAGCGGGAATGGCAATTGCTTTTGCCGCTCAGGATACAATTGCAAACTTCTTTGGCTCATTTATGATTGCACTTGATAAGCCATTTCAGAGTGGTGACAGGATAAAGATAGGTGGCTTTGATGGCATTATTGAAGCTGTTGGCATTAGATCTACAAAGATAAGAACTCTTAGCGGACATCTTATTACCGTGCCAAATAAAACCGTAGCGGACAGTATGGTTGAAAATATTTCGAAAAGGCCCTATATAAAAAGAGTTATAAATATTGGAGTAACTTATGATACTCCTATAGAAAAAGTACAAAAGGGAGTTAAGATAATAAAAGATATTCTTGATAATCATCAGGGGATGGATGAAGAATTTCCTCCGCAGGTATATTTTAGTGAATTTAAAGACTGCTCTCTGAATATCGTTGCTTATGCTTGGTTTCATCCTCCGCAATGGTGGGATTATCTGGCTTGGAGTGAAAAAGTTAATTTTAAGATTATGCGTCAATTTGAGGATGAGGGCATTGAATTTGCATTCCCGACTACAACTACTTATCTTGCACATGATGAAAATCGTCCAATAACAATAAAAACAGAAATAGTAGAAAAAAAGGAGAAAAAATAAAAAAACTAGAGAAATATTCCTTTGGAGTAGGGGATAGATTTGCTTCTGAGGGCAAAGCACAATTGGAAGCTCTGAAAATGGCAAAAAAAGAAGGAGTTGATATTGTTCCAGTATGGAATAAATCGCATAGAGAACATACCACCATTGGAACTGTACCGCAGAGCGTTCGTGAAGAAGCAGATGCAGCAGTAAAAAACCTTGGTTGGCAAGAGATTCATACTATGTAGATGCCGATCATATAGGACTGGACAATGTAGATCTTTTTATGAATTCAAGCGATTTCTTTACCCTGGATGTTGCTGATTTCATTGGAAAACCTTCCACAGATGAAAATATTGCCGATTTCGTTGCTAAAAATAGTAAATATATAGGTACTTTGACAATTCCTGGAATTGAAGAGACTTTTGAGGTAACAGAAGAATTGATTGTAGGTTATGCAGAAAAATATCTCTTTGCAATTGACGAAGCCGCAAAAATATATAAAAAAAATTGCAACTAAAAAAGGGGAAGGGACTTTTATTGCCGAAGTATCTATGGATGAAACAGATGCTCCCCAGACCCCTATAGAAATGTTTTTTATTCTCGCTGCTATCGCAGATAGAAAAATTCCTGCACAGACAATTGCTCCTAAATTTACGGGTCGTTTTAATAAAGGGGTTGATTATGTAGGCGATGTAGAACAGTTTAGAATAGAATTTGAACAGGATTTGGCCATTATTGACTTTGCGGTAAAAGAATTTGATTTGCCCGAAAATTTAAAACTTAGTGTTCATTCAGGAAGCGATAAGTTTTCAATTTACGGTGTTATTGGTGATGCTATTCGTAAATATGACGCAGGTTTGCATTTAAAAACTGCCGGAACAACATGGCTTTAAGAACTTATTGGTCTTGCAGAAGCCGGAGATGATGGCCTAGCAATAGCAAAAGAGATCTATGCAGAAGCCATTGAACATTATGAAGAGTTAGCTGCTCCTTATGCGACTGTAATTGATATAGATCCTGAGAAACTTCCGAAAACTTCCGAAGTGGATAAATGGAACTCTGACAAATTTGCAGAAGCACTAAGACATATCCTTTCAAATGAAGCCTATAATCAACATTTCAGGCAGCTTTTGCATGTTGCCTATAAAGTTGCTGCAAAAATGGAGGACCGCTTCATGGATTGTCTCAAAAAACATGAAGATATAATTGCAAAAAATGTCATAGAAAATATCTATGACAGGCATATAAAAAGAATTTTCTTTTAAAAAAGTATCTTGCATCACCTCATGCAAAAAAATACGCATGAGGATATGCGTAGTACCAAATGCAAGAAAATACGCATGAGGATATGCGTAGTACCAAATGCAAGAAAATACGCATGAGGATATGCGTAGT
>JAYEIY010000218.1:0-27802 GCA_034660375.1 Verrucomicrobiota bacterium | reverse complement strand
GGTTTGATAACGAAAGATTAGATGAGTTGTTTTCACAATATAAAAGATATAGAGATACTTTTTCAATACTTATGTTTGATATAGATTTATTCAAATCAATTAATGATACATTTTTTTTTAGAACTTGAAACAGAACAACTAAAAAGTCTAAAGAAAGAAAGAGAATATCTTAGAATGTTGAGGAAAGAACAGGAAGAGGAACGAAGACTTTTTCTTCAGGAAAAAAGAAGATTTTTTGAGAAAGAAGTTAAACTGGAAGAAGGGCAGGGAGATCTTCGTTTGAAAAAGAAAAAACTTCAAGCTAAAGAAAAAGAGATGATACTTAATACTGAACAGGAAATGCGTTTTTCTAAAGATAAACATACTCAGACATTGGAGTTAACACGGCAAAAAATACTTCATCAAGCTCAAGAGAAGGCAAAAAGAATATCTGATGAGATTATAGCTAGTGCCAAAATTGAAGCAAAAGATATTGCAAAAAAAAATGTAGATGAAGAAAAAAATAAGGCAAAAAAGATTGGTGAAGCAATTATTAACCGAGCAAAAAATATTGCAGAAGAAGTAGCGAAAAAGGACATCAAAGAAATCTTAGAAAAAGAAAAAGAAAAAGCATCTGAAATTGTTAAAAATGCAAAAAAAGAAGCCGTAAAAACCGCTACTGAGATTATTGACAGAGCAAAAATGGATGCAGAAAAAACAGTTGCTGCGGCAGAAAAAACAGCTGCAGACCTTCTTGAAGATGCTAAAAAAAATGTTGAAGAAATCTCTGACATGGCAAAAACAACAGCAACAAAGAACGCTAAGACTTTATTGCAAACGATTCAGAAAAAAGCTAAAAACATTTCTTTAAAAATTGTTGAAAATTCTAAAAAAGAAGCAAAAAAAATACTTGACAATGCTCAAGAGAAAGAGGAAGATGCAGAAGAAATAAAAGAAAAAGCCAGGGCAAAAGTAAAAAAAATACTTGACAATGCTCAAGAGAAAGAGGAAGATGCTGAAGAAATGAAAGAAAAAGCTAGGGCAAAAGCAAAAGAGATGTTAATGTCAACAAAAGAAAAATCGAAAAATGCAACAGATTCTTTAATAAGAAAGGTTAAAGAACAAGCTCTTGAAACTCTAAAAAAAGCCAGAGAAAAGGCGGCGCAGATTCTCAAGGAGGCAGAAGCTGAGAGGAAACAGATGATTGAAAAGCAAAAAGAAAAGCTTGATTCTGAGGATGAGCTAACATCCATGGGGGATATGGCTGTTTTTAGTAAAATAGCCGATAAAATGCTCGAGAAACTACCAGAAAAAGATATAGAGGCTTTTTCTTTAAGTCCTGATTTTGTTTTTTATGAAAGTGTTCTTGAAGCAGATAGACCTTCTACAAAGCAATGGAAGCGTTTTATTCAGGTAGTTGATGAGTTGCTAGAAAAAATGACATACAAAGAAATAAAACAATTTCACGAAACAAAAGATTTTGAAATATATCAGGAAATAGTAAAAAGACACACGGAGAAAAGTTAAGATTGTAATGCCTCGGAAACAGGGCTGGATTTTTTAGATATTATAGGAGATTAAATAGATGGGACTACTGGATAAAGCAAAAAAAATAAGTATTGATAAGGCTGAAGACTCTAAAAAACAAGAAAAAGTTTTTTCAGAAAAAATAAAAGATGAACCAGAAAAAATAAAAGATAACTCTAAAAAAACTCAAGAGAAAGAAAAGACAGAGAAAAGCTCTAGTAAAACGAAAAAGGTAGATAAAAAAGAAGATGCAAAAGGTTCCCAAAAAGAAAAAACTTTAAAAAAAGGGGATGGCAAAATAAGAACGAAGCCAAAAAGGGAGGGGGGAAAGGCTGAAGACTCTAAAAAACAAAAAAAAGTTTCTTTAGAAAAAATAAAAAATGAAAAGAAAGACTCCGCTAAAAATGCTTCGCTAAAGCAAGTTACAAAGAAAGTAGAAAAAATAAAAGATGAACCAGAAAAAATAAAAAAGAACTCTAAAAAAACTCAAGAGAAAGAAAAGAAAAAAGATACTGATAAAAAATCTCCAGAAAAGAAAAAAAAGACAGAAAAAAGCTCCAGTAAAACGAAAAAGGTAGATAAAAAAGAAGATGCAAAAGGTTCCCAAAAAGAAAAAACTTTAAAAAAAGGGAAGGGTAAAACCAGAACGAAGCCAAGGGGGGGATATCAGAAAAAGATTCCCAAAAAAAGGAATATATCTCCAACAAAAAAGACTTTGTCTAAAAAAACTCCGACCAAGGAATTAAGTGATAAAGTAAAGACTCATACAATTCTCAATCAAAAAGGTGAAGATGGTTTCACTCACAAACAGCGTATTGACCAAAAGGTGCATCAGGATACAAAAAAAATAAAGATAATTTTTTATATTATTGCTCCGATTTTATTAGTTCTTATTGGTTTCTTTGTATTTGCTGGGAAAGGTTGTAGTTCTTCAAAAAAGAAGTCTTCAAGAAAGTCTATACCGAGTTTTAAGTTAAAAAAGAATGAAGATGGTTCTCTTGTAAGAAAAAATGGGAAAAAGAAAGCAAAATCTGCTCTAACATCTCTTTCAAAAACTAGAAAAAACAGAAAGATAAATATTTTTAAGAAAAATCCTGTGTATCAGAAAGTAAAAAAAGAAATTCAACCCTTTCTATTGGATCCTACACAAGAAAATCTTAGTAAGGCAAATAAACTTTTAAATGAAGCACTCAAAGCTGCCCCTGAAATGTCTGAAAAGTTAAATATCTTAAAAAATAAATTGAAAATGTATGGTTTTGATCCGTCAAAAGAGATGTTTGAAAAAAGGAAGAATCATTCGAAGAAGAATTAGTTGAAGGAGTGGACGTTGTTGAAGAAGAACCCGTTGAAGGAGTGGACATTGTTGAAGAAGAACCCGTTGAAGAAATCCAGGAAGTTGAACTGGAAGAGGAAATGGCAGAAGAAGTCCCAACTCTGACTTCAGCTCCGGAATCTATCGCAGGTTTTGCAGAACTAGCCCGTAAAATAGCAGAAGAAAAAGAGGACGATGACAAATTGTTCGAAGATATAGATGAAATAGAAGGTGGTTTACTGGAAGAAGACGCTCTATTGGAAGAGAAGGAGTTTTTGGAAGAAGTTCCAGAAGATTTAGAACAGATTTCTGATGGAGAGGACTTTTTAGATGAAGGGGAAGACAAAGAAGAAGGCAGAAAAGAACAAATTGAGCTTATGAATACTGAGGAACTCAAAGAATCTATTAAAAATGACCAATAAGTTACTCAATTTTATCCATAATGGAGTCGCATGGCATTCTTTTTCAGAGGATATAGTTAAAGAAGTTTTTGCGGACTCCGCAAAGAAGAAAATTGTCAAGAAAAACCGTATGCGAACGGTTTCTTTGATTAATAATAGATTTTACCTTAAACATGATAATTCATACGGAATAAGGTCATATTTAAAGGCTTTTTTTCGCAATAAAGTAAAAAATGAATTTGATTCATATCTGCTTCTTAGAGAAAATAATATTCCAACCGTAGAATATATTGGCTGGGGAAATCATGGATTTGAGGGATATTTATTAACAAAAGCATTTGAAGGTGCTTTGGAGGTTCAGGCAGCTTGGCAGATGAAGGATACTGTTGAACAGCAGCAGATATTTCTCCATAAGCTTACATCTATAATCTGTAATATGATTTTTACAAATATATTTCATCCCGATTTACATTTGGGGAATCTTCTGGTAAGTCAGAAAAACAAAGAATTATCATTTAAGCTTGTAGATTTATACGGGATAAAAAAGGTTGTTTCTCTATCTAAAAATCAAAAGCTCCAAATGATATCCTGCTTGTTCCCTTTTTTTCAAACGATTGCAAGTCGAAAGTTAAAGAAGACTGTTATGGAAAAAATATCAAAAGCTTTTTCTTTTACCAGTGACGAACTCTATTGTGAACTTTTAGATTTTCAGCGACAAAAATGTAGTGAATATAGAAAAAAAAGACGTAAAAAGTTTTTAAAAAACAGTTCACTAACAAGAGTTTCAAAGCTAGAAGATGGGACTATATGTAGAATAAATAGAGAATTTGAAAAAATAGTTCCTTTCCCGGATTCTGTGCAAATTGCACAGTCCGCAATTGAGAAACATCTAGTTATCTGTAAAAAAAATCCTGAACTATTGGTAAAAAATGATGTAAAACGTCGGATTTCAAGGATTAAAACAGATTTTGGTTCTTTGATTGTGAAACAATTTAGGCATCCAGGTCCCTGGGGACGATTTGCGCCTGACTGTCGCAGTTGGTTGGGGGCATGCGGGCTTTATCAGTTCGGTATCAATGCAGTATGCTACTATGTCTGGGCAAAAAGGAAAAGTACTGCTTTTATCATTATGGAAGATCTTGGTATTAACAATCTGGAACATGAACTAAATAAAGATATTTATGATAAAGGTGAACTACAAGAGATCTTTAGAAATTTAGGGCGTTTTCTGGGGATTATGCATAATTTTGGCATATATCATAGAGATTTAAAATTATCTAATTTTATTGTAAATAAAGATAATTGCAATATTACCCTAATTGATCTTGATGATGTTTATTTTTATAAGAAAGTAAGCAAAAAAAAGATGAAATTAAATTTTAATCGTTTAAAAGAAAATCTTACAGACACTCATAAGGAAATATTTAATGAGGTTTTTCAAAGAGAATACCAATCGATCAGAGGTGAAAACAATACTGCTGAAAAGAAATTACGATAATATGGAATTATATAATTTTCTATAGGGTTGAAATAATAGGAGAAGACACAATGATTAAACCATTGAAAGCGTATGAAGATGTTGATTTTTTGAAGGAGGATGCATGTAGGTCAATTCGTTTGCAACTTGAATTCTTAAAAACAGAAACAAGAATTGCAGAGCATAATATAGATTCTACAATTGTTATATTCGGAAGTGCAAGGACATTACCTGAAGATATTGCTCAAACAAGGTTACGGATGGCTGAGAAAGAATTAAAGAACTCTCAGAATTCTGTAGAATTACAGAAACTTTATAATATAGCAAAGAGAGATTTTGAAGCAAGTCATTATTATGAATTGGCAAGGAGCTTTTCTTATCTGGTTACGAAAGAGAGCAATACTGAAAATGAAAAAGAGGAGTACGTTGTTGTAACAGGAGGTGGCGGAGGAATCATGGAGGCGGGGAATCGCGGGGCTGCAGAAGCTGGAGGAAAATCTATAGGATTAAATATTACACTTCCCTTTGAACAAAAACCAAACAAGTATATTACAGAAGATCTTTCCTTTTTGTTCCACTATTTTAGCATTAGAAAAATACATTTTCTTCTAAGGGCCAAAGCTCTCTGTGCTTTCCCCGGCGGATTCGGAACTCTAGATGAGCTTTTTGAAACACTTACTCTTGTTCAAACAGGAAAAACCTCTTCCATGCCTATTATCCTGTTTGGAAAAGAATTCTGGGAAAAATTAATTGATTGGCATCTCTTGATAAAACAAGGAGTTATATCTGAAAATGACCTGGAACTGTTTTCTTTTTGTGATGATTCAGAAGAAGCCTGGGATATAATAAAGGATTTTTGGGAGTAAGAAGAAAACCAATGAAAAATGGACCTAATCTACCCATGTCCCAGATGTTCTCCAGTTCTTCGGTCAACAATTTTTTAACTGACTCACCGACTAACTGACTCAGGACTGTTGACTCACGACCAGCGACTCACGGACTAACTGATTTATATCTGAATATCGGGTGCGTGTCTGTGAAATTCCTGAATACTGCATACTTCCATTCTTTTTATATCTCTAAGGGCATTTATTCCTTCGACGGTTGCTTTCATTCCGCTGACTGTAGTAGTCAATAGTACGCCGCGAATTACTGTTTCTGCGCGCATTTTAACTTCATCTACCATTGGTTTGCCACCTGATGGGGTATTTACAATCCACTGCACATTATTTTCTTCTATCATATCGAGAACATTTGGGCGTCCTCCCGAAATCTTAAAAATAGCATTTGCAGGTATTCCATTTTCTCTCAGGAGTGTTGCAGTCCCTTTTGTTGCGAATATTTTGAATCCCATTTCGACAAGTTTTTTGGTTGGTTCAATGATTTTCTCTTTATCATTATTCCGTACGCTGATAAATATATTTCCACTGGTTGG
The DNA here is from genome assembly GCA_034660375.1 of Verrucomicrobiota bacterium. GTDB lineage: Bacteria > Verrucomicrobiota > Lentisphaeria > UBA2565 > JAYEIY01 > JAYEIY01. The sequence continues at coordinate 21,671 of JAYEIY010000218.1, read as the reverse complement.
GATAGAATTTCCTGCAGCTATTTGAGTTTTTAGAAATGCTATTCCAGGATCTGTGTCTATCCCCATGACTTCTCCTGTAGATTTCATCTCCGGACTGAGGAGGACATCAGTTCCGGGGAATTTTACAAATGGGAGTACTGCTTCTTTTGCCGCGTAGTGTCTCGGGATTATTTCGTTTATGAATCCTAGGTCTTTGAGTTTTGTTCCTGTCATTACCAGAGATGCAAGTTTAGCAAGCGGGATTCCTATTGTTTTACTTACAAACGGAATTGTTCTTGAGGCTCTGGGGTTGACTTCAATTATATAGACTTCCTCGTCCTGAATGGCGTATTGAATATTCATCAGTCCGTAGACTTGCAGTTCTTCAGCAAATTTTACAGAATATTCTTTGATTTTTTTTAGAACTTTTTCCGAAAGAGTAACTGGCGGAATCATGCATGCACTGTCGCCTGAATGTATGCCAGCCTGCTCCACGTGCTCCATTATTGCTCCGATTACACAGGTTTCTCCATCTGAAATACAGTCAACATCGACCTCTATAGCTGCTTCCAGAAAGCGATCTATCAGTACTGGTCGGTCTTCGCTGACTTCTACTGCTTCTTTCATGTATTTTCGGAGGAATTTTTCATTATATGCAATGACCATGCCTCGTCCTCCTAGTACAAATGAAGGTCTCAGCAATACTGGATAACCAATTGTTCCGGCAACTTCCGCTGCTTCGTCAACAGTGGATACAGTTGCATTTTTAGGTTGTCTGACGCCTATTTTATTAGCGAGTTCCTGGAAAAATCTTCTATCTTCGGCTGCTTCAATATTTTTTGGAGATGTTCCTATTATATTTACTCCGTTACGTTCTAGATCTGCGGCCAGATTCAGAGGCGTTTGCCCCCCGAATTGTACGATAACGCCCCAGCAATTTTCTTTTTCGTAGATATGTAGTACATCTTCTAATGTAAGTGGTTCAAAATAGAGTTTATCACTGATATCATAGTCGGTACTGACGGTTTCGGGATTGCTGTTGACCATAATTGTTTCAAATCCGGCATCTCTCAATGCAAAAGATGCGTGGACGCAACAATAATCAAATTCTATTCCCTGTCCTATTCTATTTGGACCGCCTCCGAGAATCATCACTTTCTTCTTTCCTTCGGTTTGTGTCTTTTGGGATTCTTCTAGTTTTCCGTATGTTGAGTAATAGTACGGAGTATAGGCTTCAAATTCAGCGGCACATGTATCTACAAGACCGTATGTAGGAATTATATTTAATTTTTTTCGTGAGGTCCGGACTTCATCTTCTGTAGCAGAGAGTATGAATGCGAGTTGTTTATCTGAGTATCCAAATTCTTTTGTTTGTCTAAAGAATGGCAGGTCATTTTTCAGGTTTTTCAGGGAGCCTATTTGTTTTATTTCTTCTTCATAGTTTGCGAGTTCCTCAAAATTTCTCAGGAACCATGGGTTTATGTTAGTAAGTTCGTATATTTTTTCACAACTCCAGTTTCTTTTCAGTGCTTCACGGAGATAGAAAAATCTCAGTGCATTTGGTCTTATCAATTCTGCTTTTATTTTTTCGTCTGACGCATTTTCAAAAGGAGTGTCTTTTCCATCTGCTCCGAATCCGGCTCGTCCGGTTTCCAGAGAACGCATGGCTTTTTGAAAAGATTCTTTAAAGGTTGTTCCTATGCTCATGGTTTCTCCTACAGATTTCATCTGTGTGGTAAGCGTATTATCTGCAGAAGGAAATTTTTCAAAGGTAAATCTGGGTATTTTGGTTACGACGTAATCAATTGATGGTTCAAAGCAGGCGGGGGTTTCAAGTGTAATATCATTCATGATTTCGTCGAGAGTATATCCTATAGCAAGTTTGGCCGCAAATTTTGCTATTGGAAATCCAGTTGCTTTTGAGGCGAGGGCACTTGAACGGGAGACACGAGGATTCATTTCAATTATAATCATTCTCCCATCATCGGGATTTATTGCAAACTGTACATTTGAACCACCTGTTTCAACACCTATTTCTCTCATACAATTGATAGATGCGTCTCTCATGAGCTGGTATTCACGATCTGTCAGGGTTTGTGCAGGAGCGACAGTAACGCTGTCTCCGGTGTGAATTCCCATTGGATCAATGTTTTCAATAGAGCATATTATCACTACATTATCATTTTTATCGCGCATTACCTCCAGTTCAAACTCTTTCCATCCGAGTATAGATTCTTCAACAAGTACTTCTGATGTGGGGCTGTAATCAAGTCCGATAGGCATTAGTCGTTTATATTCTTCCATATTGTAAGCAATTCCCCCACCGGTTCCGCCGAGAGTAAAACCGGGTCTGAGAATAACAGGAAAATCTCCCAGAGTTTCAATAGCCTGCATTGCCTCATCCATGGAGTGCACGGCAACACTTTTTGCCAGTTTCAGGTTGATTTTTGTCATTGCCTTCTTGAATAAAGCCCGGTCTTCCGCTTTTTCTATGGATTCCGGAGATGCGCCGAGAATCTCTACATTGTATCGTTCAAGAATATTTTTTTCATACAGTTCTATTGCCAGATTTAAAGCTGTCTGTCCTCCCAGTGTCGGAAGAATGGCATCTGGACGTTCTCTTCTTATTATTTCGTGTAGAATCTCGCAGGTAAGTGGCTCAATGTATGTTCTGTCTGCAAACTCTGGATCTGTCATTATTGTAGCAGGATTGCTATTGACCAAAACCAGTTCAAAGCCTTCTTCTTTCAAAACCTTGCAGGCTTGCACACCGGAGTAGTCAAATTCACAGGCTTGTCCTATTACAATCGGACCAGAACCAAGTAGAAGGATTTTTTTTATATCGTCTCTTTTAGGCATAAATAAGAATTTCCTTTTTTTATTTTTTCGTTTATTTAAACATTGGATAAAAAATCTTTTTTATTTTATTCGAAGGTTTTTTGTATATTACAAATTATGGAGTGTAAAAATATTTGTAAAATACTAAGGTCTTCATTCAGTTTACCCAATGGAAAGCTTGAGAATTCGTTGTTTTTAATTTAAGCTATAATTGTTCAAAAGTAAAACAAAAAAGCATTCTCAATGAAATATTCTACAGCATATTTTGACGGATTCAATCCTGAAATATCAGATTTAAATAGTCAAATTGTAAAAAAATTGGATGAGACTTAAATGAGTATTCATTAACGGATATAAGGGGGTTAAGTAGACATTGCACGAAAAGTTTTTTTGGTTTTGCATTATTTTTGCCCTTTTGTAACAATATGGTTTGACATTTTTCATTTTCCCTTTATCTTCGAGTTCTTCGTCAACTTTTGAACGGAGAATCTTATTAAAAAATATTAATCTTACACATAAACAAACAAGGAGAAAAAAATGGCAATAAAAGTTGGAATCAATGGTTTCGGTCGTATTGGTCGTCAGGTAATGCGCATAATGAATCAGAGTCCTGAAAAATTTGAAGTAGTAGCAATTCACGATCTTGCTCCTGTAGCAAGTCTTGTTCATCTTCTAAAATATGATACAGTATATGGCAGATATGACGGGACAGTAGAAGTTGTTAATAGCAATATGGTTGTTGATGGAAAAGAAGTTAATGTTATAGATACAAAATGTGGTCCTTCTGACATTGACTGGGGAACAGATATTGATGTAGTTGTTGAATCAACTGGTATTTTTCGTACAAAGAAAAGTGGAGATAAAGACGGTTACGATGGTCACATCGGTGTAAACGGATGCAAAAAAGTTCTTCTCTCAGTACCTGCAAAAGATGAAATCGATTGTATGGTTGTTCTAGGTGTGAATGACGATGCTCTTGACAAAGATGCACAGACAATTTCAAATGCAAGTTGCACAACAAATTGCCTTTCTCCTGTTGCAAAAGTCCTTAATGATGAGTTTGGCATTGAACATGGAATGATGACAACTATCCACGCTTATACTGGTGACCAGAATGTCTCTGATCAAATTCACAGTGATCTGCGTCGTGCACGTGCAGGGGCAATGAATGTAATTCCTACAACCACCGGTGCAGCTATTGCAGTTGGTAAAATAATTCCTGAATTGGATGGAAAACTTAATGGCGGAGCACTTCGCGTTCCGGTTATTACTGGTTCTCTTGTTGATCTGACTGTCAAACTTAAGAAATCTGTAACAAAAGAAGAAGTAAATGCATCTATAAAAACTGCTGCTGAAGGTTCAATGAAAGGAATTCTTGAATATACTGAAGATCCCATTGTTTCAAGTGACATTATTGGCAATCCTCACAGTTCCATTTTTGATGGACTGAGCACAATGGTAATGGAAGGCGACATGGTTAAAATCATTACATGGTATGACAACGAATGGGGATATTCCAATCGTGTATGTGAACTGATTGAAAAGGCTATGAAAATAGATTGATGCTGTTTCTGTAGTTGTTAATCGGTACATAAAGAAATAAAAAATAAATCCCTGCAGAATTCTCTGTAGGGATTTTTTTTAGTGGAGGTTGAAATTTTAATATTTCAAAATAACTTATGCCTGCATTTACATGTTTTTGCGCCCCGTAGTTTATAGATTTTATAAAAGGAAAAAGATATGTCATTAACAGACAACTGTGTTTTTTGTAAGATAGTTAGGGGAGAGATTCCATCAATAAAAATATATGAAGATGATTTGGTTCTGGCATTTCTGGATATTGCTCCGATAAATAAAGGACATATTCTCGTTATTCCTAAAGAACATCATAATAGTATTACAACCGTTCCCGAAAAATATTTGTCAAGGATGATGAATATTTCTCCAAAAATAGCTCAGGCTACGGTTAGGATTCTAGATGGAGACGGTTTCAATCTTCATCTTGCAAACGGAGCATGTGCTGGGCAGATTGTTCCACATGCACATATGCACATTATCCCACGTTTTCCTACTGATGGTTTTTCATGGAACTGGAGAAATATTGAATACTCAAGTGATGATGAGAAACAGAAAATAGCTGACAAAATAATAAAGAAAATGAACAAATGAATATAAATCACATGTTTGAAGAAAGTATAAGAAATATAATGCACAGAGATGATAGATATGCCTCAGATGCATATTTTTTTATGAAAGAGGCATTGGACTATGCCATAAAAGAATATCGGGAGAAAAATAAATCTCCTCACCACCTGAGTGCCGCCGAACTTCTTGATGCAATTGTAAAATATGCATTTGAAACCTTCAGTCCTTATTTGGCAGGAACTGTTCTTCGGGAATGGGGTATTACCGAGACAATGGATTTTGGAAATATTGTCTACAACCTCATTGATGAACAAATATTTTCCGCAAGTGCAGAGGACTCACCTGATGATTTTAAAGACGTCTTTGATTTTGAAAAAGTTTTTGAGGAACCTCTGAAAACAAGTAAGGCACAGAAACATACACCACATTTTATTGAATAGGGGATAAAAAGATGAGTTTGCAGGACATACAGGACATTTATTTTGACAATGGTTTTAGGTTGATTCTTCAGGAAGATAAGAAAGTTCCTATTTTTTCGGTTTACCATACAGTAAAGACGGGGAGTATTCATGAAGAAAAAAATCTTGGATGTGGGCTGTCGCATTTTCTTGAACACATGATGTTTAAGCCTTCAACTAATTATAGTGAAAAACCAATCTCAGAAATAATAGAAGCTACAGGTGGACATGTAAATGCCTATACTTCGTTGGATCATACATGTTATTACTTTCGCACTGGTTCAGAATATCTTGAAAAAGTCTTTGCTCCCTTTATTGACACAATTCTTTACCCTCTTTTTCCAGAATCAGAATTTATAAATGAAAAAGATATAATTCTTCGAGAGCGTGCGATGACTCTTGATAATCCCAGTCGAATACTCTCTGAAAAAGTACTGAATCTTCTTTTTAAAAATCATCCTCTCGGGATTCCTGTAATTGGCTATACAGATAATATCAAGAAAGTAAGTAGAGAAATAATGCTGGAATATTTTCATAAACGATACACTCCAGCAAATTCATTTATGGTTGTCACCGGTAATTTTGATGCTTCATTTATAGTAAAAATGGTTGAAGAAACTGTGGGACAAATTCCAAGAACAAATAATGAAACTGTAATCCTTCCTCCTGTAGAAATGCAGGCATCTGAAATGAGAAAAACTGTCTTTTTCCCTGACTCAATGGCAAGATTATCTGTATCATTTAGAATTCCCCCATGTCAGCATCAGGATATTCCTGTTCTTGATACTCTTTGCGATATACTGGGAAATACCCAGAGCTCCAGACTCCCCCAAAAATTAAAGAATATTGAGAAAAAAGCCATAGATATAGGTTCTCATACCTATACCCCCAGGTATGATGGACTCTTTGAAGTTATTGCCAGATGCAAACCTAAAAACATAGATCTTCTGGAAAAACGTATTCTCGAAGAAATGGAACTGTTGACTATAGAAAAAATAGATCCAAAAGAACTTAACAGATCAGTTTTGCAAACAGAAATAAGTTTTATAGAAAGCTATCAGACAATTCTGGGTTCAGCAGGAATGATATCATCATCAGTACTTAATTACGACATGCTGGATTATTGGGATTTTTATTTGGAACAAATAAAAAAACTGACACCCGAAGATATATTAAATACAGCACGTAAATATTTTTCTAGAAATAACTATAATATTGTTAGGCAGTTACCGGAAAATATTCAGTCAATCACAACTCCCGAAAATACAGAATCCAGTAGAAAAACAAATGAAGAAAAAGAAGCTGATACAATAGAAACAATCTCCGGCGGAGTTCGTTTGATAACAGTTTCACGTACAGATCTGCCCCTTGTTAATATTGCACTTGTTTTACCAGGAGGTTCTCTCCGAGATGAAAAAGGATATACAGGAACAAGCTATCTTTTAAGTAAGCTCTTTGAAACGGAAACAGAACATTACAAGGAACAGCAGTTTTCTGAATTTCTAGATGATCATGGTATAGAACTTGACTCTTTTTCCGGAAATAATACTCTCGGAATACAGTTAGGATGTCTTTCAGAAAAACTCCCTGAAGCTCTGAAGGTAATGGAGGAGATTCTTATCCATTCTGAATTCTCAGAAGATATATTTCTAAGAGAAAAAGAAAATCTTGTAGACTCTCTTGAAAGTCGTTTTACTCAAGTTATTCCTAAAGCAATGCTATCAATGCTCGAAAATCTTTACGGAGATCATCCCTACTCATCTATAAAAACAGGAACAGTAAATACTGTCTCAAAAATAACGCTTGAAAAAATTAAAGAATTTTATAGCTCAATCCTGCAAAAGAATAAAACAATCATATCAGTGGCAGGAGATTTTGACAAAGAAATCCTGACAAAAGGAATAAAAAACATCTGCAAAGCCATAAAGTGGAGCAAGAAAAAAGAGATAGAAATTCCCCTGCCCGACTTTCCCACTAAACAGAAAACAATTAGATCTCATTTAAAAAGAGAACAAACCGCCATAATCATGGGGATATTCGGTTCGACAATTACTTCGCCAGATTATGATGCTATTAAAATAGTGTATGCTGTATTAAATGGCTTATCCAGCCGGATCTTTGATTCCATTCGTGAAAAAAATGGACTATCCTATAACACAGGTGCAACGAATTCGGTGGGAGAACATCCCGGCTACTTTGCATTGTACGCTCTTATCCACGCAGAAGGAGTTGAGCAGGTCATAGGTTTACTTGACAACGAATGGAAAAAACTTGCAGAAAATGGCATTACAAAAGATGAGTTCTCTCAAGCGGTTATTAAGCTAAAATCAGAGCTCGCCGTAGAGATGCAGAAAACAGAAAGCCTTGCAATTAAAACCGCCCTTGATGAATACTATGGATTGGGATATAATACATTTATTAATGAAAATAAAAAATATTCATCTTTGGACTATAAAACTGTAAATGCAACAATTAAACATTATTTCAGAAAAAAAGGAAGAATCACAGTAATTACTGGAGATCTTGCTACATAATAATGAAAAATATTGCTTTTAAGAAAAAATTAAGCTCATTTTTGCAAAAAAACTTTTTTCTTTAAAGCATTAACGTTAATGATTTTTGGGAGCACTTGTCAATAAAAAAAGATGCGGTATTATAGAACAGAAATTATTTTAGACTCAGAAAAGTTGTTATACAATTTTTGAGATATAAAAAAAAGATTAACCCTAAAAGGAGTTCCTCATGGCAGATGTAACCCTCAATAATGTGTACAAAATTTATCCAGGAAATGTAACTGCAGCAAAAGATATCAATCTGAACATTAAGGACAGAGAGTTTATGGTTTTGGTTGGTCCGTCAGGATGCGGAAAATCTACAACTCTTAGAATGATTGCCGGACTTGAAGAAATAACAAAAGGAACTATTAAAATCGGTGATAGAGTTATCAATGATGTTCCTCCTAAAGACAGAGATATTGCAATGGTCTTTCAGAATTATGCTCTCTATCCACATATGAGTGTATATAATAATATGGCTTTTGGTCTGAAACTTCGTAAATATAAAAAAGCAGATATTGAAGCACGAGTTAAAGAAGCAGGAAAGATGCTGGGTCTTGAAGATTTTTTAGAACGTCGTCCAAAGGCTCTGTCCGGTGGACAACGTCAGCGTGTTGCTGTTGGACGTGCAATCGTTAGAAAACCTGAAGCATTCCTTTTTGATGAACCTCTTTCCAACCTTGATGCAAAAATGCGAGTACAGATGCGTGCTGAAATAGGGAAACTGCATACACGCCTAGAAACTACTATGATATATGTGACACATGACCAAGTAGAAGCTATGACGATGGGGGACAGAATAACAGTAATGAAAGATGGACTTATTCAGCAGGTTGCAACTCCTACAGATCTCTATGATAATCCCACAAATATTTTCGTTGCCGGATTTATAGGAACTCCTCCAATGAACTTTTTTCATGGTAATCTAACCAAAGAAAATGATATTTATACATTCCACGAAGAAACTTTTAATGTACCATTTCCAAAAGAATGGAATGAAAAAATTGCCCCATACGAAGGAAAGAAAGTTACCTTCGGAATTCGCCCCGAAGATATGGGTTCCCCAAAAGCTGAAAGCGTAAAAGGAGCCCCGAAAATTACTGCATCCATAGAAGTTATAGAACCCATGGGTTCCGAAACATATCTATACCTAAACACCAAAAAACATACTTTTATAGCGCGTGTTGATTCTCACAGGAAATGCGAAGTCGGAGTAAAAGAAGAACTTTCTTTGCTTATGGAGAAAGCTCATGTATTTGACACAGAAACAACAAATCTTATCGTCTAATACAACACAATAAAAAGATTAAAAAAGCTACCGAGCTCCGGTAGCTTTTTTTTTGTTTTTCCCTTTTTCTTTTGCGACAATCGTAAATACATCGTCCCCATAAATCTCCAGGATGCAAATCTTTTATGTTAGCCTAAAAACTTCACATTCCTTATCGTTGTTAAAATTTCGCAGTAACACCAGGTGAAGCCGGTACTGCGAACAGATTTTTCCTCAATCATTCTTCAATTAAGATAACCTGAGATTTTTATATCACCCCCTATCAAATTGAGTTGCGGAGTCCGCAAATTCAGTGCTTCTGCGAGGGATTTTGGGCTTCTACCACCTACGACAGGACGACTGTTTCGCCCTCCCAGAATTTTTGGTGCTATGATAAATTCAACTTTATCAACGATTCCTGCAGAAAGTACGGTTGCAGCAGTCTCTCCTCCTCCCTCAATTAAAAGTGCCGTCACTTCCTCTTTCGCAAGTTTTTTAAGTAATGTAGTCCAATCTTTTTTTGATGAGGGACAGATAAATTCGGGTGTATTTGCGGAGTCCGCAAATATATTGAGATTTTTATCAAAATTATTTTGTCTGGAAAATATAATTTTTTTTGGTTGTTTTTTCCAGTTTGCTGGGGTTCTTACAGTGAGTGATGGGTTATCTTTTCTGACAGTTTCGCCTCCTACCATTATTGCATCTGCCCATTGTCTGAGGGATTGTACATATTCTCTTGCTTCTTTTCCGGTTATCCACTGGGATTGTCCATCTTCTGTCGCAATTTTTCCGTCAAGGGTCATTGCCATTTTCAGTAGTACGAATGGTTTTTTATTTTTTATCCAGCAGAAAAATGCTTCGTTGAGAGAGTCACACAGTTCTTTCTGTATTCCGGAGAATACTTTTATATTTTCTTTTTCAAGAATTTTTACAGCTCTTCCTGAGTGAGCTGGGTTTGGATCGATAGAACCAATGATGACCTCTTTAATCCCTGCGTTGATTATGGCATCTGTGCATGGGGGGGTGCGTCCGAAAGTAGAGCATGGTTCAAGGGTTACATAAAGGGTTGCTCCGTTTGCAAAATCGCCTGCGTCACGAAAAGCATTTATTTCAGCGTGATGATCTCCTGCATATTTGTGATATCCTTGACCAACAATCTTTCCGTCTTGTACAATAATGGCTCCCACAAGTGGATTGGGGGAGGTTTTTCCTTTTGCGGACTCCGCAAGAGTGACGGCATTTTTCATCCACTTGCTATGATTCTTTTGGTTGTTCATGTATGGTATAACCTATTTTTAATTCTTTTAATGAATGGGGAGTTCCTTCTATTTCTAAGATTGACTGTCTTGCAATGTTCAGCAGGAGTCCAATGCAGATAAATGTTGACATCATATTGGATCCCCCATAGCTCAGAAGGGGAGCCGTAATGCCGGTCGTAGGAAGGTATCCACATACTACTCCTATATTAAAAAATGCAGAGAGGAAGATTGCGGATGCACAGCCGCATCCCAGGTAGGTTCCTAGTCTATCTGTTGCATTTATGCTTATTCCAACAGCTCCTGCCAAGAGTCCAAGATAGAGTAGCATTACAAAAGAAATTCCTATAAATCCTAGTTCCTCTCCAATAATAGCAAGAATAAAATCTGTATGTGCATCGGGCAGATAAAGTTCTTTCATGCGACTATTTGTGAAACCTATGCCAGAAAATCCTCCAGACCCGAGTGCTAATTCTGAAAGCCATAATTGATATCCATCTCCGCGTGGATATTTTTCGGGGACCTGATAGGTTTTAAATCTCGAAAATCTTTCAGGGCTTAGGTGTGCAATTGTAATTACGCCGACAACTCCCAAAAGAAGAACAAGGGTCAGGAAGCGCACCCTTACTCCCGCAACAAAGCCTACAATTATTACAATAAAAGTAGTGATTACTGTCATGCTCAAGTCTCCGCCAAGAAGCACTGTTAAGGCAGCAAAGCCAGCAATACCGAAAGGTAGTAAAAATCCCTTCCAAAAACGTTGAACGTACCTTTGTTTAGCCGCATAATACGATGAAAGAAAGAAAAAAACTCCAATTTTCAAGAATTCGGAGGGTTGTATCGATAAAAAGCCTAATTTTAGCCATCTAAAAGAGCCTTTTGTTGCTTTTCCCCCAGTTAAAGGAAGTTGTAGGTCAATGCCTTTTTTATAGAGAAAGTTAGCGAGAACCAGATATAAAAGCGGTACAATTATAGTTATTAAAATAACAGTGGCATACTTTTCAAGTCTTTTGTAGCTGGGAAATTGAAGGAAAAAGGCGACAATGCATCCGATTATACAGTATACAATTTGTTTTTTAAACATAACTTGTCCAAACTTAGGTGAACTTGTAGAATAAAGCATTATCAACCCAAATGTAAACAGCGTAAATACGCATACAATAAAAATGTATCGAGATTTATAGATTGATAAATTCATAAGCGCATGTGAAATTTTATTTTAAGGTATACATAATCGTAAAGATGCGAAATTCTTCTTAGATTTGAAAAATATTGAGAGAATAGGAGTATATTGGCTTTATTAATAGTTAAGCTTGAGACTCGACTGCTTTAAATTAATATTGTCTTTTTCTAGGTTTAATTGTAGTTAGGAATGTAGATATTGTCCACGCGTTATCAAATGGCATGCGTTTGAGTTCATGACCGCTTCCCCATGTATCTGAATAAAGGAGTTCATTCGATTTTTTATTGTAACCTATTATCAGTCTTGCGTGTCCGCCGACACCTCCTGGCTGAAGATTAATCCCCGGTTCGGGAAAGATACCAAGATATACTCCCCATAACAATGGTCTTCCTTCCGCAATTTCATTGACTATATCACGTTTAAATCTTTTGTAATCAGATCTATATTTTTTCAATTTTACTGTTTTATATACATCTGGATCTAATAAAGAAAACAATCTTGAAATGTCGTATCGTATGGTATTGCCCAGCCTCTGAATCCACATATTATTGTTTATTTCTGTTTTATTCATTCTGTTTGCATAACGATTATATTTTTTTACAAAGTTTTCAATATCTCTGATATCTTCCGTAAATTGGTATTTTACCTTTACATGTATTCCCAATTTTGTATCAGCATCTTCAAGGGTTTTAATCATTATTGCAATATCAGTTCCTCCGGTTCCACTTGACTTACCAAGCTGAGCCAAAACATGTTGATCTATTTTGCATTCGTAGTAACCAAGCATGCGTTCGAGTGCAGCAACAACACAGTAACCTTTTTGTCCTTGATTTACCATGGGAATTCCGGAAACATAAAGATCACCTTTAAAATTTTTCTTAATATTTATTTTCCAATTTTTATCTTTCGCCCATCCTTTGTATCGATCTTTTACTGATGAAAGGTGTCTTATTGTTGGATCTTTTGCTTTGGTATATGGTTTGAAGATAAGAGTAATAAATTCTGCGATAAAATGTTTATTGGATTTTGAGTTAGCTTCTGAGTATCCCCATTTCATTTGGACAATGTAGTTTGGCTTTTTTGTCCATACATGGCGCATAACTTTTACACCTCCTGTGGAAATTCTCCGAGCTTTCATTTTAGAACCTTTATTGCCAGCCCATTTGGAAATGAGAGAGGCATAGGTTTGTAAACGTTTAAAAAAGATTCGGCGATCCTTTATTACAATGCTACCTTGTATCTTTTGCTGTTTGCCTTCTGCATCTCCTTTGTTATAGAGAGAACAGTTTAGCTGACTTAGTTTTTGATTGGGAAAAGATGCTATCACTTCCCATATTGGCATATTCCAAAGATGTATTTCAGGGCTATTAGCATAAGCTGGAGAGCGAGCTAATTTTCGTTCAGTTCTTGATGTCCAGTCAAATGCTGGAGTTTGACCTTGAATATTTACTGTACTAAAGAAATCAGTAGGAGTTGCTGTCCAGACATTACCCATATCAAAAAACTCGCCCAAATCATAAGCTGCAAAAAGACTTTCTATCGTAATAAAAATTGATAGAATAATAAAGAAAAGTAGTCCTTTTTTGTGTTTTAAAATCATAATAAATGATTTGTTTTAATTTCTTCTATATGTTGAATGGTTAGGTCTGTTATTTTTGATGAAATTTGTGTTGAAATTCCTTCTTTCAATCCATTTATCACTGTTTCTATTCTTGTTTCTTTCCGTCCTTTTTTCCGTCCCTCTTTTCGTCCTTCTTTCCGTCCCTCTTTCCGTCCTTCTTTCCGTCCTTCTTTCCGTCCTTCTTCTTTTTCCCATTTTATATCTATTTTATATGTATTTGCAATACTTTGGGCATATCTTTTGTCATCAATATATCTTTCATAGGAGATTCTTTCTTTGTCATCAAGCTTTAAAATAGCTAGTTTTTCTCCTGCTTCCTTCAATCCCTTTGCTTTAAATTCAGTTTTTATCTCTTCATTTTTTAAGAAATAAATCCATTCATCAAGTGTATCTTTAGCAATATCATTAAATTCATTTACCTTTATGACATAAAATTCTGGAAAGAGGTTATGGGGAAATTTTTTATCAAATTCTTTTTCTTGTTTTTTTGAAAGTTGAAGTTGATCATGTTTATGTAATCCGGTAAACTTTGTAATTCCTCGATAAATATAATCTTCTCCTTGACCAAGATCAAAATATACAATATTTATAGATATAACTTTGTTGATATTGACATAATCCATAGAACTTTCAATTTGTTCGCAAACTGCTTTTGAAGCACCAAATAATATTCTCTGGAAATAATCATATTCACTATCAAATTGAATTTCTATGATTATTATTTCGCCTTTTGAATTCTTAACTTTCAAATCAACTCTATTGTATTTATCAGTATCAAATTCTTTATTTGATTCACTTTCAAGAATTTCAGTTATTTCTATATCTTCAAACAGAAGTTCGCTTAAAAAGCCTTCAAGTATTCCAAAATTTACCTTGCTTCTAAGCAGTCTTTTGATTGCCCAGTCAAGAGAGACAAGTTTACGGACTCTTTTTAACATAATATTACCTCTTTAATTTTTAAAAAGTAATGTATAGTGTTTTTTATTTTGCATACTCAACCGCTCTTGTTTCCCGGATAATTGTCACTTTTATCTGTCCAGGATATTTAACCTCTTTTTCTACGCGTTTTACTATATCGTGAGCCAAAGCTGCAGCCTCATTTTCTTTTCTTTTTGATGAATTAATAATAATTCGAAGTTCTCTTCCTCCCTGAACGGCATAGCATTCATCAACACCTTTGTATGAAGATGCTATTTCTTCAAGTTTTTCTAGACGTTTGATGAAAAACTCTGTTGTTTCAGATCTTGCTCCCGGGCGACCTGCACTTATTGTATCGCAGACATTGACAAGAATTGCAAGAGGAGTTTTTGGTGGTTCATCTTCATGGTGCGATGCAACTCCGTTAATTACTTCTTTATCTTCTCCGGCTCTTCTGAGAACATCTGCGCCTATCGTTGCATGTGAGCCATCTACTTCGTGGTCTATTGCTTTACCTATATCATGGAAGAGTCCCATTCTTTTGGCCTTGCTTACATCTAATTTAAGTTCTGCAGCAATCATTCCCATCATTCTGGCAACTTCTATGGAATGCTGCAATACATTTTGGGAGTAACTATATCTGAATTTCAATTGTCCAAGTAATCTGAGCAGGTGTTTATTTACAGGTTTATCGAGGTTCAAATTATCTACAACTTCTTCAGCGACCTTGATTATATCATTATCAATTTCTTTTCTTACTTTTGTTATCGTTTCTTCAATTTTTGTCGGATGAATTCTTCCATCAATTATGAGTCGCTCAAGAGATTGTCTTGCAACTTCTTTTCTTAATGGGTCAAAACAGCTGATCAGGACGGTTTCTGGGGTATCATCAACAAGCAGGCTAGCGCCGGTTAAAGATTCAATTACCTTAATATTTCGTCCATCTCTTCCTATAATCCTTCCTTTCATCTCATCACTAGGGAGTTGGACGGCTGCGGTTGTTCTTTCGTAAGTGCAATCTCCCACATAACGCTGAATAGCACCTGCAAGGATTTCTTTTGCCTCTGTTTCTTCGGTTCTTCTTACTTCTTCAGAGTGTCTTCTGATTATGGCTCCACGCTCATTATCTAGGGTTCTTTGCAGTTCTTTTAGGAGGAGTGTTTTTCCTTCCTGTTGTGTCATACCGGCCACTCTTTCAAGATTTTCCACCTGTTCTGAGATCAATTTTTCCAGTCTTTTTTCTTGAGAGAGAACTTTTTCTTCACTAGTTTTCAGGGTGCTCTCTCTGTTATCCAAAGTATCTGTACGTTTTTCCAGTAGGTTTAATTTACGTTCTTGGTTATTTTCTTTTTCTTCCAATCTTTTTTCCTGTCGCAGTAGTTCCTGTCTGCGTTCTTTTGTTTCTTTCTCAAACTCTTCTTTGATTTTGATTTTTTCATCTTTTGCAGAGAGCTTAGCTTCTTTCAGAAAATTATCGGCTTCTCTCTTTATGTTTTTTGCTTTATCTTCGGCATCATTTATTATTTCCGTCGCATTTTTACTCGCATTTTTGCCTGAAAACATGGGAAATAGGACGTTAAATCCGTATCCCGCCATAACTCCAACTCCTATAAAAATAAATTGCGTTGTGTCCATACTCTACTTTTCCTTATATTTTGTAAATTTTATTTTCTGTAATTATGATATCCATCTCAATATCGTGCTTTGTTTTAGGCAGATTTGCTATTAGTTGGAACTCATAGCAAACCCCTATTTTTATTTCTGTAGAATCTTTTAACATGCGGTCATAAAAGCCTTTTCCGCGTCCCAGACGATTGCCTTTTAAATCAAATGCAACACCTGGAATAAATAATGCTTCAATTTTTACCTCTCCATTTTCAGGAGAATATATCTGGCATTCAGGAATAGGTTCCATAATCCCATACATGCCTTTTTGTAAATCTTTTTCCCAATCATTTACCAATGAAAAGAAATATGATTTTGTACTTTCTGACCAAAATGGAAGAAATAATTTTCCATTAGTAGCAAGCACATTTTTGTTAAATTCGTTGATATTTGCTTCATTTCCAAAAGTAAAATACGATGCAACTGATGTAGTGTTTTTACTTTTGCAATAATGAATCAGGTTATCGACAATCAATTTGGATTTGATACCTACAGCAGATTTTGCCATTCTCTTTCGTTTAGTTGAAAGAGATCTGCGAATCTTTTGTTTTAGGTAAGAAGTTCTATTCATATTTTTTTTAACAGCATAATACAAATAGATAAAGAGAGGAAAAGGTGAAAATCTTATACCTTTTTTGAAGAACAAACAATCCTTTCAAATAATCTTTCAAATAAAAACTATTGTTAAATAAAGTGTTAAGTGGAGTTTTTCAATTGCTGCATCAAAGATTAAAACAATAATACATACTTTTTTTCTCCATGGAAAGAGGGGGGGGTACATATATTGTTCTTTTCAGATGAAGTAAAATTAAAGCATAATATATCATATTAACCGATAAATTTATTTTTATATTAAATCAAAAAACCAAAAACTTTTTCAATGAAAACAGGTAATTATATCTTTTCTGTTGTCAAATACTTTATTTTAAAATGACAGTCTAATTCTCTCTAAATATTTGTACTATACAAATCTAAATTAAATCTATATATCAAAAAGCAACAATGCCTTGCTTACTAATAAGAATATAGGTTGCTTTTAACGTTAATAAAGCACTATTTTGTAAAATAATTATCTAATTTCTATGTCTAGGCTGGATATTAGATGATTTGTTAATTTGCAGTGAATTTTATTTACTGTCTTATCCTTTAAAGTCTTCATACTATCCCTATATATAAAGGAATACGCCATGCTTTTTTTGTTCTCTCCAATAGATTTATCATAGAAAATATCAAAAAGTTCAACACTCTCAAGCACAGTACAGTCAAAATCTCTAACAGCATCAATTACCTCCTGATGAGTAAGAGAATTTGTGCATGTAAAGGAAATATCCCTTGTTGTGGATGGAGTAGCAGGAATATCTTTATGAGATGGAACAGGAACTTTTAAATCAAGTAATTTTTCTATATTAATTAAAGCTGCAAAAACGGGGTATTGCAAGCGCATCCCCGATGTAAGTTTATCAGAAACTTCTCCTAGAATTCCTATCCTTTTATCTGCAAGAAAAAGTTCTGCAGATATTCCATCTGAAAACATTTTTGAATTTACAGGTTCAAAACGATAATCAGAGTTCCCCTGTGCATCAAGAAATCCTTCTACAATTCCCTTTAAATCATAAAAATCATATTCTCTGGCCTTCTCTGTTGAATATCTTTCAGGATGTACTCTTCCCGAGACAAGAATACACGTCTGATAGGCTTCTGAGATCTTATTTTTATTCCTAACTATAGTTTTTCCTATCTCAAATATACTCAAATCATTGTTTTTTCTGGAAATATTGTGATTCAAGACTTTAAGCATAGAAGGTAGCATAACAGGGCGCATAACTGCCATATCCTCACTGATAGGATTTAAAAGTTCAACCAATGAATCTTCCGTTATTCCAGTATTTTTAAGAGCATCATTTTTGTTAATAAAGCTGTAATTCATACATTCATCAAGTCCGAGAGCGAGTAGATTTTCACGTATATTCTGCATTTTATAGTAAGAATCTTCCTTTCTTTCCCCGCCTATACGAGCGAGAATAGGGACTGCAGGAATATTATTGAGCCCATATATTCTTGCAATTTCTTCAATCAAATCTATTTCTCGTTCAAGATCAAGGCGAAATGACGGACATTTAATGGTGCATGATTGTGTATTCTCTTTTACTATCGGTAATTCCAGTCTTTCAAAAATAGAAACTATTTCCACTGAGGAAATATCTGTTCCAAGAGTTTTATTTACAGCATCGTAACGACATACAATTTCTGCTGATTTTGATTCTGCCTTTACATCAATCATCCCTGATGCCAGTTTGCCTCCTGTCAACTCACAAAGCAATTGTGTGGCTCTTGCACTGGCAAATTCTACCATGTCAAAATCACAGCCTCTTTCAAAGCGATGGGACGAATCTGTCGAAAGTCCCAATTCCTTTGCAGTTCTTCTTATATTTGTGGCATTAAATGCAGCACTCTCAAGAAGGATATCTGTCGTTCTTAGATCAATTTCACTTGTTGCTCCCCCCATAATGCCGGCAAGAGCAACAGCTTTTTCAGAGTCAGCAATCAAAAGGTTTTTGGATGTCAGCGAGAGTTCAGTTTCATCAAGTGTTGTGATTTTTTCATTCTTATCGGCAGTTCTGACGACAATTAAATGATCTGCAAGTTTATTGTAGTCAAATGCGTGGAGAGGTTGACCGCATTCGAGCATAACATAATTTGTAATATCAACAACATTATTAATAGGTCGCAATCCCACTGATAACAAAGCATCTTTCAGCCAATCCGGACTGCTTTTAATGGTTACATCTTTGATGACTCGTGCTGTGTATCGTGGGCAAAGTTCCTGATCTTTAATTTCGACAGAAGCAAGTTCATGCACACTAATGTCAGCTTCTTCAAGGAGATTAAGTTTGGGAAGTTTCAACTTCGTCTTTTCTATGGCTGCAATTTCTCTGGCAACTCCTATGTGAGATAACCAATCCGGACGATTTGGAGTAACTTCTATCTCAATAACTGTATCCGCTTTAAAAATTTCTTTAATATTCGCTCCAACCCGAGATTCTGTTCCTAATTTAAGAATGCCCTCTGCGTTCTCAGCAAGCCCCAGTTCAACCGAACTACAAATCATTCCCTCAGATAAAATTCCTCTGAGCTTTGTTTTTTTTATTTTCATGCCTCCAGGCATCTCTGCCCCAATTAGCGCAACAGGAACTTTTAAACCGGCATCACAATTGGATGCACCGCAAATTATCTGTAAATCCGCATCTTTGCCTACATTTACTTTACATAAACTGAGTCTATCCGCATTAGGATGTTTTTCCCGAGAAAGAATCTCGGCAACAACAATATTATCTGATAAATCTCCGATTGTTTTTATCGCCTCTACTTCCAAACCGGCAAGAGACAGTTTCTCTGACAATTCTTTCACGTCAGCTTTTATGTCTACATATTTTTTCAACCAATTTAATGATACTTTCATACAATTATTCTCCAAAGATATTTTAGTTCAATTAATTTTCAGTACTTTAGTGATAAAAAATCAAAAATGTTCATGGTTAATATAAGGAAAGAGGAAAATGATTCAACAGTATAGAAAGGTATTTAGAAAAAATATACTTTACTTCAATTCAAATGTAACGGTAAAATTAAGGGATTCTTTGCTTGTGTTTTGGGGAGGGGAGGGGAGGCGTAGCAGACCTGCAAGCAACTTTTTAATAGAAGTCTCCATTTGAGTATTTCCACTTTTCCGTTTAATTTTAGTGCTAAGTATTTCTCCTTTCTTATTTATCATAATTCGAACTGTTGTTTTGGGGTTGATTTTGAAAGCAGAACGAAGCGTGGGTTGTTGCCATCGACTGTATAATAGTTTTTGCACTCTTGAAAAATATGTCTGCAAATCAGTGGTAACAGAAATATTTGTGGAAACAGTAAGAGAAGAGAGATTTTCTTTAATTCTATTTTTAATCTCTTTTTGTGAAATATCTGAGATATGAGAAACTTTCTTTTTTATAGAGTGAATCTGTTTCCTCGGTTTTATATTTTGTCTGATATCTTTTACAGAACGCGCTTTCCAGGTTTTTTTTCGAACATTTTTCTTTGAATCAATTTTTTTTGGTAATCTGTTTTTAAGGGAAGATTTTTTTTTAATAGTTTTTTTCGGAGTTTTTACTGGGATGATTGGTAAATTCGGGATTTTCTTTTTAGTAAGGTTAGGCTTTTCTTTTGAGAGCTTATTTTTAGTTATTGGAACAGAAGAGACAAGCGAAACCTCAATTATATTCATTTTATGCTCCTTCTTCTTGAAAAAAGAATGAAATAATCCCAGACATACCAAACAAAAGATATGGAAAAGCAATACGGCAATAAAAATTTTATTTTGTTTTTCTTTCATTTTTTCTTCATACCCAGTAAAATACTTTTTAGACACTTAAATTAGATCTCTTCTTGTAGACTACAAATATAATGCCAAATATATAAATCCTCAAACTCTTAAGCCTATGTTTATTTTTGCTTACTAAAATAGTCTTTATTTTATTGTTTTGACCAGTTTTTACTATATTTTTGAGAAAAAGGCGTTTAAAATGTTCATTATTTAATTTTTGTGTTTTCCCAAGGAGATGTTAAAATCTCTGATTTTGAGCTCATACAGACCCTGTATGGAAATGTTTTGGCTCTTTAAAACCTTTTCGTCCAGGGTCTAAATAATAAAAAAACAAAAAAAAAGAATATATAGAACTTGAAAACAAAAAAAAATAACGTATTCCTAAAGATCTCAAGACCAAATGGCGGGATACCCGAGTGGTCAAAGGGGGCAGACTGTAAATCTGCTAGCGTCGCTTTCGCTGGTTCGAATCCAGCTCCCGCCACCATTCGTTCTGTACATGTTTAGTAAAGCACCTAAAATCTCTATTTTGACAGAAGGTAGTCTGAGTTTACAGCATCTATTCCTCTACGAGCCATTCGTCCAAAATTGTGATTGAGTTTCAGAGTAAATATTCCCGATTCGACTGCCGATCTTTTGTCCTTCCATATTTATTCGCAGTTGTATCCCAGTAATCTTCGGTAAGATTCTTTCTTTAACCCAAACTGGATAAACCAGAACAATAAATTGACAGAATAATTAAGTGACAGAATAATTAACTATAGAACTCTAAATTATCGAGTAACTCAGATTCCCTTTTTTTATCCACGATAGGGAGGGCTTAGTTGTGTGTGTCTCTCATTTTGAGCAGAGAATTTGAAATATCGAGCAACTACTTTCCCTTTTTTTGATGAATTAAGGATAAAAAAAGGGAATCTGAGTTGCGTGTTTGTTAGCCTCAAACCTTAGAGCTCTGTAACTACTTTAAATTAAAAGAATTAAAAAAAATGATTCTTGCTCTTTGAGCTTGGAAATTCTTGCATTCGCAAAGACCATTCGAGGACTCATTTTTCTGCAGATGATGATTATGTCGAAAGAAATAGTAAAAGTTGGATTTTAAGAAAAACTTTTATCTCCCTGATATATAAAGAGATAATTTGATGCTTAAAGAAGTCTTGCCATAAAAAACACAAATATTACTGCTAACGGACTAAGTTTATTGTTGGTTAGACATTGCGCGAAAAGTCTTTTCGCTTTGTTCGAAGCCTTTTCGTACACTGTCTCTTTCTGTTTTTAGTTGTTTTTTTGAATAAATAAAACTGGGTGGCTGATTGACTCAACCTACCACTATATGTTGTATAATTCCTTAATTCCTGGTGCTCTATTTGTAACAGCTTGCTGCATTAGACGAAAAAACAGTTTTCCTCTATGAGTAGATAATCTG
>JAYEIY010000217.1:0-7877 GCA_034660375.1 Verrucomicrobiota bacterium | reverse complement strand
CTTCCCGACAAAGTATCAGAAAATTTGACCGTCGCAAAAAAGTATCCCGAGACCTGATTACTAAATGCCTTGAGGTAGCCAGACTAGCTCCCAGTGCCTGTAATAAGCAACCGTGGAGATTTACCATTGTCGATTCAGAAGAATTGCTGAAAAAAATTGCGAAAGAGTCACAGTTACCTGGCATTCCACACGAGTGGTTTGAAACTGTTCCGGTTTTTGTGGTTTTATCTATTGATTCTGATTTTCTTACACATAAAATCGCATCTGCAATTTCTGGAATAAAATATAACTTGATCGATGCTGGAATTGCCGGAGAGCATTTTGTACTTGCTGCGGAGTCACTAGGACTTGCAACATGCTGGATAGGCTGGTTTAATCCCAAAAAAATCCGAAAACTCCTCAATATCCCACGAAAGATAAAGATTGTTTCTCTTATCGCCCTTGGATATCCCGACAATTTTGAAAAAAAAGAAAAAAAACGAATACCACTCTCAGAGATTGCATCTCTGAATTCATGGGATATACCATATCAGGAAATATGATAAAATAGAGCATAAAGTTGATAATTCAAAGAAGTAGTTTGTAGAAAAACAATTTGAAAAAGGCTAAAAGACACTAATTATTATTAATAAAATCGATCTTGTAAAAAAGGAATATTTGCCTATTTTAAGAAGGACAATCAAAAAGAATCAAACGGCAAAAATAGATATTGCCAAGAATGCGGATATTGATTTTGCTGAATTAAATCTCTTTCAGAAATCAGGCAACTCTTTTGCGGACTCCGCAAAAATAGATATTTGTTCTGCTCCGCCTTTGGGATATTCCAAATACGAATTTGAAAATGATATAGAAAGTTTAATTTAATAGGGAAAACAATATGGGTATGACAATAACGGAAAAGATCCTGGCGAAGGCATCGGGACAACAACAAGTTTCTCCGGGAGAAAATATATGGGTAAAAACAAATATTCTTTTGACGCATGATGTATGCGGACCGGGAACAATCGGAATCTTTAAAAGAGAATTTGGAGAAGATGCAAAAGTTTTTGATAAGGATAAGGTAGTTATTATCCCCGATCACTATATTTATACAAAAGATCTAGCATCTCATAGAAATGTTGATACGCTGAGGGATTTTGTAAAAGAACAGGGAATTACTAATTTTTATGATCCTGGCACTGAGTCTTATGCCGGAGTTTGTCACGTGGCACTTCCACAACATGGACATGTACGTCCCGGAGAAGTAATCTTTGGAACCGATTCTCATACATGTTCACATGGAGCTCTCGGCGCATTTTCAACAGGAATTGGCAATACAGATGCCGGCTTTATTATGGGAACAGGAACCCTTTTAATAAAAGTCCCTGCTTCCATGAAATTTATCTTTAACAACACCCTCCCCAATTACTGCATGGCAAAAGATATTATTCTTACTATTATCAATGATATCGGCGTAGATGGAGCAACTTACAGAGCCATGGAATTTGCCGGAAATGCAATCACTGCACTCTCTGTGGAAGAACGCATGACTATATGCAATATGGCAATTGAAGCCGGAGGTAAAAATGGAATTATCGAACCGGATCAAAAAACTATCGAATATGTTAAAACCAAATCTCCCGATAAAGAATTTGAGTGCTTCACTAGCGACAAAGATGCAGAATATTTTGCAATAAAAGAATATGATGCCTCTGCAATAGAACCTATTGTAGCACTTCCTCACTCTCCTGATAACGGCAAAAAAGCCTCTGAATGTAGTGATTGGAAATTAGATAGAGCATACATTGGAAGCTGTACCGGCGGAAAAATCACAGATTTTATCCGTGCTGCAGAAGTTCTCGATGGCAATAAAGTAACAATTGATACATTTATTGTACCGGCAACCAGAGAAGTAGAAAAGGGATTTTATACAGAAGAAGTCAATGGCAAAAAACTGATAGAAATCTTTAAAGAATCTGGTTGTATCGATCCTGCTCCTCCCTCATGTGCCGCATGTCTCGGAGGACCCGTTGATACCTTCGGTCGAATAAATAACAGTGAAATATGTATCAGCACAACAAATAGAAATTTTATCGGAAGAATGGGATCTAAAAGCGGAAAAGTAATCCTTGCATCACCGCTTACAGTTGCCGCATCAGCAATTACAGGAAGAATTACAGACCCAAGAGAAATCATTGGGTAATTGCAGAATTGCTTTTTAAATTAACAAATTACTAAATTAACCAATTACTAAATTACTAAATTAACCAATTACCAAATTAAATATATATGTCACAGATAATTAAAGGAAAAGTTTTTGTTGTAGGGGATAACATAGATACAGATCAGATTATTCCGGCTCAGTATCTTACGCTCGTACCAACTATTAAAGAAGAATATAAAAAATTGGGAAGTTATGCATTCGCAGGTCTCCCCGATTCCTATAAAAAATTTATTAAAGATGGTGAAATGGAAACTGAATATCCTATCATCATTGCCGGAAACAATTTTGGTTGCGGTTCAAGTAGGGAACATGCCCCCATCAGTCTGGGTGCTGCAGGTACGCAAGTGGTTATAGCACAGTCTTTTGCAAGAATTTTCTTTAGAAATTCTATTGCTACAGGAGAAATTTATCCCATTGACATTGAAACCAGACTTGTAGATGACTTAAAAACAGGTGATATGGTATCGGTTGACATTGATAAATGTATCTTAAAAACAGAGGAGAAGGAATACACTCTAGGCGATCTCGGTGACGCAAAAACCGTCATTGAAAACGGAGGACTTTTCGGACACGCAAGAAAGACAGGTATGATTTGATTGACGACAAACAAATAAAAGATAACAAAATCTTTGTAGGATTCAGTGGAGGAGCCGACAGTACGGCTTTACTTCTTCTTTTAGATGAAAAATATCACGACCATCTTACAGCCGTACATTTTCATCACGGAATAAGAAAAGATGATGCTAACAAGGATCTAAAGCATTGCAAAGAGTTTTGCGCAGTCCGCAAAATTCCATTTTTATCATATCATCTTAATATACCACAAAACAAAAAGACTGGTGAGAGTGTAGAGCAGGCTGCCCGACGCTTAAGGCTGCAAAAATGGAAAAAGATTCTTCCCGAAGATGGACTTGTCGCACTTGCTCATAACTCTGACGATGTTCTTGAAAATTATTTTTTACGCCTTGCAAGAGGTTCAAATGCAACAGGACTTTGCGGACTCCGCAAAAATGCACAAATTTGCGCAGTACGCATTATCCGACCACTTCTTGAAACTTCAAGAGCAGAGATAGAACACTTCCTCAATTCAAAAAATATCTCATGGCGAACAGACAAGTCGAATTTTGATACAATCTATAAAAGAAATGCAGTACGACACCAACTTATCCCGCTTTTAAAAGAAATTTTTGGCAATACTACAGGGATATACAAAAGTATCAAAAATCTGACTCTGGATGCTGACTACATACAGCAAGAAGCCGAAAAATTATTAAAAGGACTTAATTCGCTAGAAAAATGGAAGGCAATCCACCCTGCCCTCATGCCGAGAGTCCTTTGCTTATGGTATACAAAAGAAACAGGCGACTATTATTCTTTTACAGGTGACACAATAAAACGTATTCTCAAAGAACTGAAAAAAGATATAAATGGACATATAAAAATTACAGTATCTGATAATATGACTCTTTTGCTTGATCCAAATGGTCTCTCAATCTTTAATAAAAAAATACCTTTACTCCCCTCCCCTATAAAATGGAACTGGAAACAAAGCTCTAAATTAAAAATAAATTCAAAACTAACACTCAAAGCCTATCTGACAAAAAAGAGACCTACAATTTCAGAATTGCGTACTCCGCAATCCTGCTGGCTGGATACAGCTTGGATTCCCGAGACTCTCACTGTAAGAACCAGAAAAAACGGGGACAAAATGACCTGCTTCGGAAATATAACAAAAAAAATTAAAAATATTTTTATCGAAAAAAAGATTCCAATTACCAAAAGAGATTCAGTCCCACTTATTTTAGATGATAAAAACATCCTCTGGCTGACAGGAATACAACGATCAAATAATGCAATCGTAACAAAAAAAACAACCGAATTTCTTTTGATTCAGTTTGATGAATAATCCTCTGAATGTGAAAGGAATATGTTTGTAGTACCGCTTTTTGTCTCAGCGCCTTTAGGTGCTCGTTAAAGCTTCATACAAACACCATCTAAAGACGGTACAACCAGATCCGTCCATTTTATTGACCATTTTTTCCCTTAAAAAAAAGAACTCAGAAAAGTAAAAGCAGAAATCAGCAACAACGGCAAACGGTACTTTACATCATTATGTGATAATTTGCCATGGAGATACCACTCAACATAGAGCCGACGATTCCGAGAAAACCCTGATCTGTTCCGCAGATATAGAGATTTTTTACAGGGGTTGTCCCGTCTTTTTTCTTTTGAGGCATTCCGTAAACTGCTCCGTTGATATGTCCGGTATATTTTATTATTGTTTTTGGGGTAAACATATCTTCAAAGATTATTTGATTTTCAAAATTAGGCAGATAATTATTTAGAATTTTTTTCTGGGCTTTTTTTGTCGTATTTTTATTTTTTAGATAATCTTCTTTATTATAATTCACCCATTTTGTGCAGTCCGCAATATTTGTAATTCTAATCATGGGATTTTCTGATTCTTTTTCGTAATTAAAGCAATGCGGGAGACAGATTACTCCGCTCTGCATTCCCACGAAAGTATCTGGTTTGCAGTAATGAAATTTATTTATTGAGTTGTAAAATGTTATGGATGGAGCTGTTGCAAATGCTTTGTCAACTTTATTTTTATCAAGCATAAAAATGGTTTCTACGAAGGATAGCTGTCCGGATGAGTAATCATTTTTCTTTGGGGGCGAATTATCTAGTAATTTGAGAGTTTCCAGATAACCTGCGGAAGAAAGGATTTTTTCAGTTTTAAAGATTCTTCCGTCAGAGAGTTCGACTGATTCCGCAGTATTGTTAGATGTATTGATTTTGCGGACTCCGCAATTTTTTATCAATTCTCCATTACATTCGAGATATTTCTTTTCAAGTAGTTTTATAATTGCTTTCATACCTTTTTCGGGTCTGCAAAAGCCCTGTTCAAATATACTTTTAAACATTATGCAAAACTGTCCAAATTCCATATCATTCTCTTCGGCGCTACCATAATACATTAGGGGACAGAATATCATTTCTATCAAGAGAGAATCTTTAATAATTTCCGATACTATTTTTCTTGCGGAGAGTGGTTTTGCAGTAAGGTCGAGTTCATTGTAAGAGTCCACTTTTTTTTTCAATTTCAGAAAATCATCCACGGACGCCGGGAATTTGTCAGAGATTTGCTGTATCAGGGAATCTGAATCATTTGTAAAATCAAGAGAGACATTCGGAAATGCAATTCGAGAGAACTTCTGTGGGGCAAGATACAGATCTCCCAGTGGGATTCTCAATTGTCGTAGCAATTTTGCAAGTGGAGTTTTTCGTGCAGAACGAGTATCTTTAATGTAATTCGTCATTGCATGAAGACCTACATCAAAATAGTGTCCTTTCTGATAATAATATGAGTTAAGACCTCCTAAAAGGCTGTGTTTTTCTATTATACATACTTTTTTATTATAGTATGCCAAGCGAATTCCTGCAGCAAGACCTGAAAGTCCTCCTCCAATAATAATTGCATCATATTTCATTGAAAATTCCTATTTTCTCTCTTAAGTTAACATTGAAAATTAAAATAGCTTGAAATGTGATTTTATCAACAATAAAGGAAGTGCAAAAACAATTATGAAACGACTTTTGATAATGGGTGCGAGCGGGTTTCTAGGATGGAATCTCTGCAAAGAGGCATCTGGTAAATTTGAAGTAATGGGGAGTTATTTCAAAAACTCTCTTGAAATAGATGGAGTAAGGACTTTAAAGTTAGATATAACAGACATGAGTTCTGTAGAAAAAAGGCTAAAAGAACTATCTCCTTATGCTGTTATCAATACAGTAGCTCTTGCATCTGCGGGATACTGCGAAAAACACAGAGAAAAATCTGAAAAAATCAACAAAATTGCTCCTGTGAAGCTGGCAGAATTATGCTCTAAACAGGATATCACCTATCTTTTTACCTCGACAGATCTAGTTTTTGATGGACAGAATGCACCATATAGTGAAATGCATGAGAGTTCTCCAATAAGTATTTATGGTACTCACAAAGCTGAAGCTGAAGAGCTAATATTGAAGGTTAATACTAAGGCAAAGATATGCAGAATGCCACTCATGTTCGGTCTTCCATCGCCGGTATCCGGAACTTTTATACAGGATATAATTGAAAAAAATAAGCGTGGAGAAAAATGCAATCTTTTTACTGATGAATACAGGACACCTATCGGTGGGAAAAGTGCTGCAAAAGGTTTACTTAAAGCCTTAAATTTTCCAGGGGGGATCTATAATATGGGAGGGAAAAAGATTGTCAGCAGATATGACTTTGGAATAATCCTCTCTAAAATTTATAATCTTGATAAAAACCTGATTATTCCGTCTTTGCAGAAAGAGATAAAAACTTTGCCTGCAAGACCTAAAGATGTTTCGTTGAACAGTAGCAAAGCATTTACACTCGGATATTCACCACTTTCAATAAACAAAGAATTAGAGGAAATAAAAAATGGATAAAAAA
Organism: Verrucomicrobiota bacterium; assembly: GCA_034660375.1. GTDB lineage: Bacteria > Verrucomicrobiota > Lentisphaeria > UBA2565 > JAYEIY01 > JAYEIY01. The sequence continues at coordinate 1,209 of JAYEIY010000217.1, read as the reverse complement.
ATAGTATTTATAGGGGCCGGAAAAATGGCAACGGCGTTAGCTAAAGGCATTATTGACAACAATATTGCGGATGCGAATTCTTTAATTGCATCGGATGTCTCTTCAGATGCGGCAAAAGAATTTACAAAAAAAACAGGAGCAAAATGTATTGATGATAATACTCTTGCCGTAAAACATGCTGACATTATTATTTTGGCAGTTAAACCGCAATATGCTGAAGAGGCGACAAAAAGTATAGAAGCATCATGTAATGAAAAGCTTATTATTTCCATTGCTGCAGGTCTTAAAATAAATAAATTATCTAAATGGTTCGGAGCGGATAAAATAATAAGAGTCATGCCCAATACTCCTGCAATGATTGGATGCGGAGCATCTGCCTTTGCGGTATCAGAAAAGGTATCGGAAGAGAATAAAAAAGATGCGTTCAGGATTCTTAGTTCTGTGGGGATTGTCAAAGAAATGAGTGAGTCACAACTTGATGCCGTAACCGGCTTGAGTGGAAGTGGTCCTGCATACATATTTGAAATGATACAGGCAATGACTGAAGGCGCAGTAAAAATGGGTTTAAGCGAAGAAGATGCCCTTGATCTTACTGTTCAGACTGTAACCGGAGCTGCAAAAATGGTTAATTTAAAGATGGGCTCTCCGGAAGAACTGAGAATCGCTGTAACATCCCCTGGGGGAACAACTGCAGAAGGTTTAAAAGTCATGAGGGATAAAAGATTCAGAGAAATCATTGCAGAAGTAATTGAGAAGGCGACTTTACGTTCTATTGAGTTGGGAAAATAGGTAAGGATAAAATAGCCATAAAAGGATTCAATTAAAGAGTCTTAATTTTTTGCAAGATTCTTTATTAAATTAAAAGCTGTGCAGAGTACAGCAGTCCAAAAGTGCTTCGCACAAGATAAACAACATTGTTTGTTATTAAGGTCATTTTATTTGATGAGCAACGCTAATCTTTGCCTCACTTTTAATTGTCAGAAAAAAGAGCTAGATGTAAATAAAATAAATGCCAATAGTCCATATTTCACTGCGTAATATGAGATAATGATTTTAAGTATTATTTGCTCAAAAAACAACTGCAAACCAGAACTCATCGGTTTGAGGCTAACGAACACGCAAGTAAGATTCCCTTTTTTACTAAAGAAAGGGAAAGTACTTGCTCGGTAATTCAAATTCCTTGCTCAAAACAAAACATACTCGTAATTT
>JAYEIY010000216.1:0-7927 GCA_034660375.1 Verrucomicrobiota bacterium | reverse complement strand
CCCATGGCTTCACATGGCTCGTTACCTTACCATGCGCATGGTTCCGTTCCGGACTGGTGGCTAACCTTTATCCGTGCTGGATTGTCCAGCTTGTTTACGCCAGCTTCGCTTGGCGCTCTCATAATTCTTTTCCTTATATTTTATCTTATATTTTGAATATACCAATGACATCCAGTGGGGTCTGTTTCTGTGGTATATTTATAGTCTTCCGAATCTTCAATATTTTCCAAAGAAATATACTGTTTCCAGCCACGCCCATTCAACAACATTCTCATTATTTTAAAGTTTTTATGTTCTCTTAAAATATAGACATATTCATTATCAAATGCTATGACTTTCTTACTATTCAATTCTTTTACTTTCATTACTTCTTTAAAATTATTTAAAGGGTTAAGTATTGTAGCTGATTTTTTCCAAAACAACGGACGAACCCATACGCGTCCCCATGGATCCCACCATATTTTTGTGGCATATCCTTTATCTCCTCTATCATATATTTTTTTAGAATTAGTACCATATAAAGCAAAACGATTAAAAGATGAAAAAAGAAGAATAGCGTCATCAACATCTAATAATTTTGAAATATGAATGGGGACAGGAGATATTGGATTACCTAGTCCAGAAGCATCTCCAACAAAAAGCCCAGTTTTTAAATTTAGAGCATCTTTCTTACTCCATTTGTAACATTTAGCTTTATTAATAGCAAAAATAGTATTTCCTATTTGAGTAGGAAAAGAAAGAGTTGCCATAGAGGGAGAATTTTGTAATTGACCGCTTGCTATATTTTTATTTATAAAACCTATAAAACGAGTACTCCCATTAAATTTTGTTAAAATATTTCGATTAGGCGAAAGTCTTAATATTGGGGCATTACCCGTTGCATTTTTTGCTCCAATTGCCCATATTTTAAAATCTGCCGTTCTTGAAACATTTTCAATTTTCCATAAAGTTTGTGGATTTATTTCATCCCCCATTTTCATTACCCAAAGAATATCATCAATAGAATCATAGGTAACTGCAATTTCTTCATCTTTAGTTTTTGAAGAAATCCATTTGTTTGATTCTTTTACTTCTTTTGGAATTAATATTGTTTTGAAAATTGCTGGTTTCCCAGGTTTTGCTTTTGACCACCATTTAGAGTTCTTCAAATCAATAGCAATAATTTTATTTTCTGATACAAACCACCAATAGCGAGAAGCCGAATCTGGTAACACAACATCATCCATAGTGGTATTTGCCATAGGTTTGATCTGCAATTCCCATTTCCCAGCTTTCCCCATATCCTCTATTTTTATAGAAAAATCATTTTGCCCATTTTCAAATTTAGCAACTTTTTCTTTTTTGATTACTTCATCATTTTCAGAAGTGAAAATTAATATATATGGCACATCTAACTCACCTGACACACTATTTCTTATAATAGAAAAACAATTATTTTCTTTTTTAATTTTTAAATCTAAAATATCATCATCATACACTTTTATTACTACTTTAGATTTAGGTAAAATGATATTATATGCTTTAGATGGTTTTAAAACTATATTTAAGGATTTTGTTGGTTCATATAAATTATCATTTAATGGTTGTAATTCTAAAATAATTTCATGTTGCCCATCAGGAATAATAATTTTTCCATTTATATTTTTTTGAAATTTATCCATTAAAGGATTTCCTGTAATTTCATATTTCACTATCATATCTCCCGCAGATAAACTTCTCCAAAAACAAATCTTAGCATTTCTTATGGAAATTTTATTATCAGTTTCGTAGGCAATATCATCAATTAATGTAATCTTCACATCACTAATGCTATCATCATCTCGAAGATATATATAATCTCGTGTACTTTGCCTATTTGTCCCTACTGAATATTTTTCGTTAGGCAATATTTTGATTTTCATTAATTTAGTTTTTTCAATTTTATCATTTTCTATCGGAGAAATTAATAGCCTTGCATGTTTTTCTCCCTCTAAAAATGTTATTTTCCCAGAAAGAGGATTTTTTATATCACTTTCATCAATATTTCCTTCAATTTCATAAAAAACTGTAAGTTCTCCATCTACATTATCTCTGGAAAACAAAAATACTCCTGAATTCTTTTTCCCTTCCACAGCATTCCATGATGTTGCTTGTACGGAAACACCGACTTTTGCAAATTCGTGTTTTTCAGGTTTAACCCAAATCCCCCAACCATTTTGAAATCTTGCAGTAACACGTCGAACCCTAACATCAGTAACTCCTTCCCTTCGAGGTCTCAAAACTCTATCTGCTCTGATCTTACGAACAAACTCCAGTTGCTTTAAAATAAATCCATAATCAATAGGTTTTGAATTTGGAGAAACCTTATCTATTAAAAGCGTATTTTCAGGAATAGGTGAATTCTTTTCTATCTGCAAACATCCAAAAAGACTCAGAAAAGATGTTTTATCGGATGGTTCTAAAAACTTTACATATTGTGATTTTCCCAAAATAAGATTACTTATTGCAGTAAAATCACCGTTAAAAGCATTTACTTCTACAATGGGTTTCTTTGCTTGTTGATAAATCATTCCACTTTGAAGAGTATAATTTGCCCTTCTTCTCCCATCACCAACTAATAATGCCCACGGATAAGTCATTTTTCCATTTTCTTCATGCCAAAAATCCTGCATAAGCAAGCGTCCCCCATCAGAAACATGTGCTTGTATCTGATCGCCGATAGCAACACCTCCAAACATAGCAACACGAGATGTTCCAACCCCTTTCTGAGGACCAACAACTTTTAATGTCGTACGCAAATGTGAACCATAACTTGCTGAATAATAATCCAGAAGATTTATTTTCATACGTTCCAAGTGATCTGCAAATACTCCACTTATCCAAGAATTTTCTACGATAATGCGAGATGTTTTTTGATCGGCATTATCAATCATTATATCTGCAACTGATGATGCCGGTGTTCCATCTTTCTCCTTTCCTCCATACTGAAAGACAATATCAGAAATTTGCACTAGACTTGGACCACGCAAGAGAACTTTTGGTTCTGCAATTGTCCTTTCTTTTCCACGAATAAGAGATAGTTGTCCATCGCCTACAAGTTTTATGGGAATATTGGCGGGAACTATAATATTATCAAACATTTGTGACTGACTGGGTTCCAAATGTACTACAGGGCGACTTTTAGGATTTTCTGTAAAATAGGCGACTGCCAAGTCTATTTGTTTCTGAAGTTCTCTACATGATTTTGCGTCAAATACTTTTCTTTTTACCTGGGGGGGAAAACTGCAAAGAGGAGGTTCTTCAGTATCAATTTTAACAAAAGACTTCTTCCAAAAACAAAACTTTCCAAAAAGAGATTGAGGTTTTACAGTTTTATTTTCAATTAAAATCGTATTTTTATTATTCAATTTTATTGCGTTTTCAACATTAAGTATATTTCCGATAACTGCAATAGGCGTATCGAGTTCTCCCGATTCCACTTTAATCAACGGTGTTCCAGAAGATTTGTCTGCAGAGATTTTGTTGTCAAGGATAAAAACACTTTCATAACGAGCATTTCTTTCGTAAGATATTATTGATTGAAGAGAAGAGCATTACCTACGACCTCTTAACATGTCCAAGTATGGATTACGAAGTAGATCCTAATAATGTATGTCATTATTCCTATCGTTACAATACCTATTATACAGGAGTGACTACGTCCACAGGTGCAGAATATTCAAGTAAATTATTAAGAACGGGAGACAATTGGAGGATGCTGTTTTCTGATGCAGCAGAATATAGAAAAAAGGAAGATGAAACACCATTTACCAAATCAGTTGGTCCTAATTATTACAATCATAGTCGTTGGGCTCATGAAACTGGAGGTAATATACTCGTTTTTGATGGAAGTGCTAGGTGGCTTAAGAATCATGCATTCTCTACAAGTGAATGGACGCTTAGGACATGGCCGAGCTATTATGCAATGAAATACGGGGACAATGGCATTGATAGATTCCTTAATAATTAACAAAAAATATTTTGACTTATAGGTAAAAAAGACAAACAATGAAAAACTTCATAAAAGGTGTAAACTTATCGCATTGGCTTTCGCAGGCAGATGTTAAGGATAAGAAACATTTAGATACGGCTGTAACAAAAAACGATTTTGAATTAATTGCTTCAATTGGAGCTGATCATGTACGCCTTCCGGTAACACATACTTTAATAGAATCTCAAGAAAAGCCTCATCTGCTTCTTGAAGATGGAATCAATTACATAAAAAAGGCATCTAGCTGGTCGAGAGAGTGTGGTTTGTCTCTTCTTCTGGATCTACACAATACAGCTGGCATGAATTTTTCTACACCAGAAGAGAATTGCATTTGGAATCGAACTGATTTGCAAAACAGATTTGCCAATATCTGGAGCGAACTCGCAAGAGAATTAAAGGATGAAAAATACAATCACCTTGCCTTTGAACTTCTCAATGAACCTCCGCAAAAGACAATAAAGACTATAATATCATTGCAGAAATAGGCTACAATGCAATCAGAGAAGTAGATCTGAATAGAACTATCTTTATAGGATCAAATTCCTGGCAATCACCATATACCTTTTCAGATTTAAAAGTTTTTGATGATGAGAATGTTATCTATAGTTTTCATTTTTATGAACCGTTTATCTTTACCCACCAAAAAGCACACTGGGCAGAAAATATGAAACGCTTAAATCTCTCAATAAAATATCCCTCACAAACCCCTGATTTGACTATCCCTGCCAATGCAATGCCTAATAACGATATGAAAGAACAAACCATGATTTATTCAGATGTAAAACTTGATATTAATCGTCTTGCAGAAACATTAAAATTTGTTAATGATTTTGCTAATAAAAATAGTGTACAAACCTATTGTAGCGAATTTGGTGTTATCGATTTAGCTGATGATGATTCTCGCGTTAATTGGTACAAAGATATTACGAATTTATTTGCAAAAAATAATATAGGTTGGGCTGTATGGGATTATCATGGCGATTTTGGAATATTTGATAGAAATTTACAAAAAAAACCCGAATTAAAAACTATTTTTGCGAACAAGGACGATTAAATGAAATACGGCTACTTTAATGAAGATAAAAGAGAATATACTATAACTCGACCTGACACCCCTGCCCCATGGATAAATTATTTATTTGGCAAAAATATATCTGCTTTTATTTCCCAATCTGCTGGCGGTTGTGCATGGTATGGAGAAGCTGATAGTGGACGTTTAACTCGCTATAGGTTCAATGGAATGCCTATAGATTCTCCGGGTTTTTATATTTATATTCAAGATGATGAAACAATATGGAATCCTTCTTTTTCGCCTCTACTTACAGAATTAGATAATTACAGTTGTTCTCATGGTTTAGGATATACAAGATTTGATTCTGAAAAAATAACTTAGAAGCCTCGGTTAACTATTTCATTCCTCATGATCAAGATGTTTTTATATGGGACATGACTCTTACAAATAATTCCAACAAACCCAAAGAAATACGATTATTGACTTATATTGAATTTTCTCTTCATGTATTAGGTAAAGATTCCGACGCATACTTTGTCTGCGGAAATCAGTGGAAAACAACTTTTAAAAAAGAGTTAAATAGTGCTTATATTGATTATTTTGCATTCGAATCACCATTTAAAAGTCACGCCCTTTTTTCATCGTCTGAAAAGGTTACTGGATATGAGTTAGATAGAGAAAAATTTACAGGATTTGGGAGAACAGAATCCAATCCAATTATACTTTCTAAAAAACCGCAAAATTCGCAACTTCCAGATGGCGGTGGTTATCCTTGTGGAGTTCTAGAAAATAAAATAACCCTTAAACCTGGCGAAAAAAAACGCATAATTTATAAATATGCAATATCTACAAAATTAGCTGATACAAAAAAAATAATTGCAAAATTCGCGGACTTCAAAACTGTCGATAGTGCTTTTTCTAGTTTGAAAAAATATTGGAAAAATAAGCTGGCAGTATCTCAAATAAGAACTCCTGATTCAAATATTAATAATTTCATTAACACATGGCTACCATACAATATACATGTAACATCTAAAGTTTCTCGTTCTATCTCCTCGCGTCATGTCGGAAGTGGCGGAGCAATCCGTTTTCGTGATACAATGCAAGACTTAATGTTAGGAGGGCTTTTTTCTCCTACCAAAACACGAAAAAGAATCTTGACTGTATATCAAACTATGCAAAATAACGGAAGAACTCTTTTCGGGGTAAATCCAAGAACAATGATTGGTGACGAAGAATCTATTACTCGCATCGATGCTGCTCTCTGGGGAGTTTTTACAATATATAAATATCTCTCTGAAACTGATGATTTTTCTATTCTTAATGAAATAGTTCCATATTACGACAAAGGCAATGGAACAATTCTTGAACACATAATAAAAGGTATGGAATTTATCGGAAATAATTTAGGGAAAAATGGTTTACCAAAATTGTTTGATGTTGATTGGAACGATATGCTTCAAATCTTTTCTGCTGATAATAAAAATGATGGAGAAACAATTATGGTTGCAGAACAATATATCTATGCAACTAAACTTTTAAAAGAAATCTTGCAATATGCTAACATCTCAAATGACAATTTGATTAATTATATTGATGAAAAAAGTGCGAATTTTGCGGAAATAATAAATTCAGACATTTGCTGGGATGGAAAATGGTTTAAACGATTACTTTTTAAAAGTTTCGATATGGGTAGCTCCCAATGTGAAGAAGGACAAATTTTTCTTAACTCCCAATCTTGGGGCGTTCTTTCAGAAAAATTAAATACAAAAAAACTAAAAATCGCAATGGATTCTGTTTCAAAAAAACTAAATACAAAATTCGGAATAAAAACTTTTTCTCCTGCATTTACAAAAAAACAAAATGGTGATTTTTTTGATGCCAATCCTCCAGGAGCAGGTGAAAATGCAGGTCTCTTTCTTCACGCAAATACTTGGGCTATTATGGCAGAATGTGTATTACAAAATAAAAAACGCGCTTGGGACTATTTTTCAAAAATATTACCTCCAAATCGAACAGATGAGAATCCCGATATTTATGCAGGCGAACCGTACGCTTTTACATCATGGATATATGCTCCAGAACACCATTTTGGAGGAAAAGCTCAACTTACATGGTTAACTGGTGGTGCAACATGGTACTATATTGCAGCCACAGAATATTTGCTCGGCATTAAACCAACTCTTCATGGGCTTGAAATAAACCCTCTTCTTCCCGATAACTGGAAAAATCTTAATGTCGTCCGCACAATTCGCAAAACAATATATAATATTTCTATACAAAAAAATGACAACCTAGAAAAAACTGAAATTTTAATTGATGGAAAAATTTTTAACGGAAAAATAATTCCATATACAAATAAAAAATCTTTAAAAATAGAAGTTTTCATTTAATGTAGAATAGGCATTTTGCCTGTTAAAAAAAATAAAATATAATGCATAAAATAAATGGAGAACTTTGGTTCGACACTCAAGGAAATCATATAAATGCTCACGCTGGTGGAATTATATGGCATAAAAATAGATATTATTGGTATGGAGAACATAAAGGAGCTGAATGGGAGGGGCGTTTAAGTTATGATGGTGTTCATTGCTACTCTTCCAAAGATTTAATAGAATGGAAAAATGAAGGATTAGTTCTCAAAGTATCAAATGACCCAAAAAGTCCTATCTCCAAAGGATGTAGAATCGAACGTCCAAAAGTTCTTTTTTGTAAAAAAACGGGCAAATTTGTTATGTGGTGGCACTCAACCGATGCAAATCATTTTATTGCAAAAAGTGGAGTCGCTCTATCAGATTCGCCGGTTGGTCCTTTCGAACTTGTTCATGCCTTGCGTCCAGATGCTGGTGTTTGGCCTCTTAATGTTACTTCAAATGACAAAAACTCAGAAACTATCAAATCAGCAC
>JAYEIY010000215.1:0-7957 GCA_034660375.1 Verrucomicrobiota bacterium | reverse complement strand
AAAAATTATTATAAATAGGGGGGAGGAACGACCCCCGGTTTATGCATAATTTTTACTTGACTAATATAAGGTTCTGATGTACTCCATTTTTTAGACTTTGAGGTAGACGCATTTCCGTGAAGAACCATCAGAATTCGTGGCGAAAGTAACCGAAGAACATTGATTTTACTTGACGGACAGCCTATGTCACAACAGAAGTCTATGGCAGGCGGTATGCCTTTTATAGGTAAAAGTCAAATTGAAAGAATTGAAGTGATAAAAGGACCGGCATCAGTAATGCATGGTTCAGAGGCTATTGGCGGAGTGGTAAATATTATTACAAAAAAGGGTGGAGATAAACCTTTCTCCGGCAGTGTGCATACAAGTTATGATACCGCCAATAATGGATTCAGACAAGATTTTGAGGTTCATGGAAATATTGATGGTATAGAGTATGCCATTTCCTACGGGAATTCAAAAGCTGGGAACACAAAAACCGCAGACGGTTATCTGGATGAAAATGGAGAAAATATTAGAAATTCAGATTCAAAAAGACCTTCTGGTACTGGCTCAAACTCAGAAGAGTACAGTTTATATCTTGGATACAAAGCCGATAAATTACATACAGGTATCAGATACGACAAGCACAGGATGAATTATCAGGTTTATTCAACTCCTGAAAATTCAGTACCTACCAGAGATAATTATATGAATATTCCTGACAGTACCAGAGAAAAGGTTTCTGCATTTCTGGAATTGAAAGATTTAACTGACAATTTTAAAAAATTAAAACTTGATATCTACCGCCAGGTAACAAAAAGAGATTTTGATATTTTTATTGATATGTTTATGGATGTCAACGGTCCCGCGCCCGGAGGTGTGTTTATGGATTACCTGTTAAACACAAGAACCTATAATGAACAGGTCAGTGATGGTGCAAGTCTTCAGTTAGATTGGGAGTTTGGAGATCATTATATTGTTGGAGGTCTGGATATTCACAACGACGACATCGACGGTACCTCAAAAACCAGAACAAGGACAGGAGCAGTGCTGGCTGGGCAGGTAGCCTATGAACACTATTTATATGATGCGGAAATGCTTACTTCCGCACTCTATCTGCAGGATGAATGGAAAATCTCCGAAAAAACAACTTTAACTCCCGGTATTCGCTATACTCGTGTTAATTCAGAATTATACAACACAGATGACCCGCATATAGCGATTAAGCAAAGTGACTCGGAAGATGACAACTATTCATTTTCTTTAGGTTTGGTTCATCACCTCAACGAAGACTTGACTCTTCGTGCAAACTATTCTCAGGGTTACCGCCACCCAAACCTTGTAGAACTTTATATAGGTTCACCAGCTCACGGCGTTACACCTGCAAAAACCGGAGATCCCGGTCTGGATCCTGAGACGTCCAACAGCTTTGAAATAGGAACAAGATACAACAAAGACGGCTTGAATCTAGATTTAGCTGTATTTTATACTGAAGCGAGGAATTACATTACAACAAATGCAACTCAATACACCAACGTCGGAGGAGCGGAAACTTATGGAGTAGAATTATACTGTTCTTATGACATCGGTGACTCGGGCCTTACTCCCTACGCTTCAGCAACCCATTTAAAAAGAAGATTAAATTACGGAAGTGGCAATGCTACAGAGACAACTGAGGATAGTGGCGTTGCAGATTTATCTGGAAGATTGGGGTTGAAGTATCTGGTTGAAGTCGGTGATTTTCGCTTTCTTGAATTCGACATGTTCAGTCGTTATGCAACTGATACGGATTATGAATATAGCGATGGGACTCTTGAAGAAGCCAGTAGCTGGGAAACTCTGAATTTGGAAGTGTCTTATGTTATTGAAACAGAGAGTGAAGTGATTGGCCTGGAGATTTTTGGAGGAATCTATAATATTTTTGACAGGGAATATACAGCGTTTGATGAATTGACGGCTGCCGAAATTCATTATGTAGCCGGTTTGACAGTGGAATTCTAATCAGGAGAAAAAAATATGAGAAAAATGCAACAAAAAGAATGCATTAAATTAAGAGATGAATATTAATGGGGAACCCTCTGCACTGTAGATGCAGAGGGTTTTCCTTACGCAATAGAATTCTGTTATTTTATAAAAAATGAGAAACTGTATGCTATAATTAACCCGAAGGGACAGACAGCCGAAAATCTTTTGAAAAACGCAAATATCTGCTTTAAAATTTGTGATACAGATAAAAAAAGTCTTAACTACCGGGCAATTTCATGTTTCGCCACGGCAAAATATACTCCTCCTTATACTCAACAGGAAATAATTAATGCCTGGAAAAACCTGTCCATCGCTCTCGGTCGAAAAGAAAACGGTTTCAAAAGAGTCTGGAGTAGATTTAATACAAGTAACAAACCCTTATCACTTTTAGAAATCACTGTAAATAATACTACTGGAGTAACCAATTATGGACAAAGAACTGATTAAACTATCTCTTTCTAATTTATCAATTAAAACTTACAAAATCAAAATCATATGAAATGGACAAAAGAAGCAGAAATAAGTATATCTAAAATTCCAGGTTTTATTCGGGGAATGATAAAACAACAGGTTTTAAAAATAGCAAAAGAGAAAGGTTTAACTGAAATCACAAAAGAGTTTTTGGAAGAGGTTAGAACAACGCACGGAGTGCATTCTAAAGGTAAAAATTTAGAGCAAAGGAAACCTAAAACAATTGATGATTTTTATGCAAATACGGGTAAATCTCCAATTTATGCGGGCTTCAAAAACAAAGTAAGCGTTCACGCTGGAATGTCTGGAACTCCTATTGATGATTCTTCAAAAATATGGGATATTGTGAAAAATAAAAAATCTCAATCTGCGAAAACCGCATTATATATTCATATTCCTTTTTGTGTGGCACGATGTAAATTCTGTTCTTTTTATCAAAGCAAAACCAACTGCAATGAATTGGACAAATATGCAGAGTATTTAGTGAGAGAGCTGGAGCTTGTTTCAGAAAGTCTTTATGCACAGTCCGCAACAATAAATGCCATCTATTTCGGGGGAGGAACTCCAACGGACTTATCAGCTGACGCATTAAGAAAAATACTTTCTCACCTTAACAATAACTGGAATCTTGCGAATGACTGTGAAATTACTATTGAGGGAAGAATACATGGTTTTAGTGACGATAAAGTTTCAGTATGCATTGACAATGGAGTGAATCGATTTTCTTTCGGAGTGCAATCATTTGACACAAAAATCCGTCAGCAAATGGGGCGAATAGAAACACAGGAAACTGTTTTAAAAAGGATTGCGGAGATCGCAAAATTAAACAAGGCAAATATTTCTGTGGATCTAATTTACGGTTTGCCAGATCAGACAAAAGAAATATGGTTAAATGATATTGAAACTGCTGCAAAAAACAAAGCCATCGACTCAGCAAGCATCTATAGCCTCAAGTTTATCCCAGGTTCCCCAATAAAACCCCTGGTTGAGAAGGGAAAGTTAAGTGAACCTGCATCAAAAAACGAGCAGGCAGGCCTTTTTCTGGAGACAAATAAGTACTTTAATATTGTAAATGCAAAACGGCTTGGTTTAAGACACTGGGCATTTTCAAACCGAGAACGCAGTATATATAATTTTATCGCAAAATATGAATATGACTGTATTCCCATTGGAAACAGTGCTGGCGGAATGATCAATAGGTACAGGATTCTCCAACGAATGGAAATGGAAGATTACTATGCGAAAATCACAAACAGTGAAAAACCCATTGCTATAAGTCTAAAAATACCTTCAAAAAATAATTTCACCGGAGCTATGATCGGGTCAATGGAAGAATTTCTGCAAATTGACTTTAACGCCATTGCAAAAGATTTCGACATACCTGATCTGGTAGGAAGGTACACTCCTCTTTTTGAACAGTGGCAAGAAGCCGGAATGATTAGTTTCAACAAAAAATACGGCATTATGAAATTAACAGAAGCTGGCGAGTTTTATAATGTTAATATCGCACAAAATCTTGTTGATTTTAATAAATGGAGTTTAAATGCAAAATAAAAAATTTTATTGGGAAACACGAGAATTAGTTGTGATTGGGACTTTTGCAGCTCTAATAAAAATTGTCTCTTTTTTAGTTGCAATTACTGGTGGCGGAATGAATCCTATTGCGATGGTCGCAAAAAATATTGTGGCAACAGCTTTACTTATTATTTTAGTTTTCAATGTTCGCAAATTTGGAGTTCTTTCTTTATATGTTTTAATTTCAGGAATGATTTCTATTTTAACTATGGGGCGGGGGTTAATGTTATTGCCAGGAATTTTAATTGCAGGCTTTTTTTGTGATTGTCTGATTAAAATTTGTGGTGGATATAAGTCATCGTTTGCAGTTCTTGCAGGCGTTGCTTTATTTGATATTTGTTATCGTGTAATTTCATTATCTTTAGGATACTTATTTATGCGAGAAAATCCTCAATTATTATATTTTGCATTTATCACCGTTGGAATAGGATATATTGGTTGTCTCATTGGACTTTTTACAGGAAATATATTTACAAAAGAACTTAGACACGCTGGAATAATAAAGGAATAGTATGAATAATTTACAAATTAAAGCAGGAGATAATTATTTAGCTAGCATTAATACGCTAACAAAATTATTTATAACTCTATTTTTCTCAATTTTCATCGTATTTATGAAAGATGAAAAAGCATTAATATTCTTATTCGTTGCAAGTTGTTTATATGTTTTGCCAATGAAAAAATTTAAAGCAATGTTAATAGGTTACGCAATGATTTTATTGATGTTTATTTCATCAATAGGTTTTTCATATTTGCTAGGATTATTTGCAAAACGATATGGACTAAAAGAAGATTTTGTAATGTTAATTCCATTTTTAAGAGTTGGATTTATGATAAACTTGACATTAGCATTAACACTTTCATCAGGAATTCGCAAACTAATTAATGTATTAAAAACTTTGCGGTTTCCGCGAACTATATTTTTACCAACAATAGTAATATTTCGATTTCTACCTTCATTTATAAATGATGTTAAACAAATTCACGAAAGTATTAAAATAAAAATTGGTTCATTCAATATATTAACAATGATTTCAAAACCACGATTATTTATTAGGTTAATGATAATTCCATCTGTTATTCGTGCATTAAAAGCCGCAGAAGACTTGTCAGCTGCTGCTGAATTAAAAGGTATTTCGGGAATTAATAAAATAACAAATTCAAATCCTGAACACTGGTCATTGAAAGATGTTTTAGCATTCATAATTTTATCTACAGTAGTCTGTTTTGCAATTATTTTAAATCGTGGAGAAATATGATTGAGTTTAAAAATATTGAATATAATTATCCGTTTCAAAAAGAGAAAGTAATAAAAAATGTTTCATTAGAAATAAAAGCTGGCGAAGTTGTTTTAATAACAGGAGAAAGCGGTTGCGGAAAGTCAACACTTGCGAAAATCGCAAATGGACTTATTCCACATTATTTTAAAGGTAATTTAGAAGGAGAAGTTAAAGTTTGTGGAAATGATAATTCTGACACAACTATTGCAGAGATTAGTAAAAATATAGGAACTCTATTTCAAGATCCTGAACAACAATTTTTCTGCAATGATGTTTATAGTGAATTATCTTTTGCTCACGAAGTCCAAGGAAAAAATATTGATAAAATAAAAACATCTGTTGATAAATATAGTAATCTTTTTGAAATAGAAAAAATATTAGATTCTTCAATTTTCTCATTATCAGAAGGCGAAAAACAAAAAGTTGCATTAGCATCTATTTTATCATTGAAACCCAAATGCCTAGTTCTTGATGAACCAAGTGCTAATTTATCGCCAGAAGCAACTGAGCAATTAGGAAAAGAAATTTTAAAATTGAAAGAACAAGGTTTTGCAATAATGATTGTTGACCACCGTTTATATTGGCTTGCGGAGATCGCAGATAAAGTTTTAATTATGAAAGATGGCGAGATTTTAAAATCAGGGGGATTTGAGATTTTGCATAATTCGCAAACTCGTGATGATTTTGGGTTGCGAAACAGTTCAGTATTAGTTGAAAATAAAGTTAACTCGAGTTTTGTTAATGGTTTAGAGATAAATAATTTGACATTTGCATACAAAAATAAACCTGCAATTTTTGAGAATTACAATATAAATTTTCAAACAGGAAAAATAGTCGCTTTATGTGGAGCAAATGGAATTGGAAAAACAACGTTATCGCGATTGATTACTGGTTTATTATCTACTCAAAAAGGGGTATTTAAATTAAATGGAGAAATAATTAAAACAAAAGATCTTTTGAAAAAAACAAGTTTAGTTTTACAAAATATGGATCATCAACTTTATGCAAGAACAGTTGCTGATGAAGTTGATGGAAATTTTAATTTATTAAAACAATTACAACTTGCGGAATTCGCTGAGCGACATCCGCAATCCTTATCTGGCGGTCAAAAACAACGTCTCGTAATTGCTGCGGCTATCGCAAAAAAATCAGAGATTATAATTCTTGACGAGCCTACAAGTGGGCTTGACGGGAAAAACATGAAAATAATTGGAGAAGTTTTACATAAAGAAGCTAAAAAAAACAAAATAATTATCGTGATAACACACGATTTAGAATTTATAAATAAATGTTGTGATGAGCAATTAACAATTAAAAAAAGGAGCATATTGTGAAAGGAGCAGTAATTTATTCAAGTAAAACAGGTAACACAAAAAAGGTGGCTGAAGCAATTTTAGAAGGTTGTAATGAGAAATTTAAAATTTATTCAGTAAATGATGATTTGGATTTAGCAGATTTTGAGTTTATCTTTATGGGATATTGGGTTGATAAAGGAACTGCCGATAAAAAAGCATTAGAATTTATGCAAGATATTTGTCATAAAAAAGTTGCGATATTCGCAACTCTAGGAGCTTATCCAAATTCAGACCACGCAAAAAAAAGTCTTGAAGCTGGAGCAAAATGTTTAGGAGAAGGATGTTCAGTTATAGATAATTTTATTTGCCAAGGAGCAATTGATCCAAAACTTATGGAATGGATGAATAAATTGCCCGAAGATCATCCCCACGCACCCGATGAAGAACGCATCAAACGCTGGAAAGATGCTAGTACAAGACCTGATAAGAATGATTTGAATAAAGCTACGGAGTTCGCAAAAAATGTTCTTAAAAACATATAATCAAATTGGGGTTTGCGGTCTTATTTTAACTGTTTTGATGCTTGTATCCTTATTTTACTTTATAAAAAATCTCTTTTTTTTATGGTTAGTCAACAGAGATTTTTTTAAAGATTTTGAATCCTTTGAACGAGGCGAAAAGAATATTTTAAAAGATGAAATAAATATTACAAATCCAATGCTTGCAATAATGGTTGATGTTGCAAAACATCACGCAAATCATTCAAAAGATATTAAAAGTGAAGTTGCATACTTATTTCACAAATACTTTTGTCGTGTAACAAATGGAATAACTGTTTTACGATTAGTATCAGTAATATCACCTTTGTTAGGGTTAATGGGAACAATGTTAGGAATGGTTAGTATGTTTCGTTCTATTTCAATGGTAGATGCAAATACAAATCTCCTTGCAACAGGAATTTGGGAAGCGTTATTAACTACAATTATGGGACTTACTGTTGCGATTCCTACTCTATGTTTTTACTATTATTTACAATTACGAATTAAGAATTTTCGTATTAATGCAATTGAGTATAGTTATCGTGTTATTGGTTTAACCTGTAAAAAATGTCCTTACGGAGGGAAGAATGAATGAGTTTGATTTAGATAATCAATTCGATTCGGATATTGATTTAACTCCATTGATAGATGTTATTTTTCTATTAATCATATTTTTTGTTTTAGCAACAACATTCAGCAAGCCTGTTTTGGATGTTGTTTTGCCAAGTTCGCAAGCTGCAAGTCAAGTAAAGTCGGATAAAAAAGATTTGATTGTTGAAGTTAATGAAATGGG
>JAYEIY010000214.1:0-8054 GCA_034660375.1 Verrucomicrobiota bacterium | reverse complement strand
CGATTTGTATGTGTGATTGACACATAGGGCGAATGCCCCATGCTACGGTGAAATATCCCTTTCAGGGATGAAGTAGGGTGTTATCTGATGTAACCTTTAAAAATTATTCTACCTCAACTAAGGAATTCTGGTTATTAATTGGATAAACGAATATTTGATTGTTTTTTACTAAAATATGAAATGCTATCAAAAAGCAGTTTCAAATTTTGGAAAGAGGTAGTGATACCGAAAAGAATGTTCCTTTATCTGGTGCACTTTTCACAGATATATCTGCGTTATGTGATTGAGAGATCCATTTGACAAGTGTAAGTCCCAATCCAGTTCCTTGATCATGACGGCTAGGATCAATTTGATAAAAATAATTAAAAATATCTTTTATTTTTTCTTCTTCCATTCCTATTCCATTGTCATCAATTGAAAATTTAATATTATTACTATCTTTTTTCAGAGATATTTTGATTGATTTTCCATCTTGGGAAAATTTAATTGCATTATGATAAAGATTATAGAATAACCTAAATAAGAGAGAAGAAACTCCTTGAATAGCAAGTCCTTTTTCTATATTTGAATATATTTTTAATTGCTTTTTTTCTGCAAAGACGCAGAGGCTTTCAATTACTTCATTTAATGTTTCTGAAAGATTTACTTTTTCAAAATTATTTTCTATTTTGCTTTTAGGAGATGCCATCAAAAGAATATCTTTCACTGTTTTTGTCAGTCTTGTTATTTGGTGATCGTTTTTTTCCAAAATACTTATATATTCTTCATTAGTTCGTTGTTTTGAGAGTGCAATTTCTATATTTCCATGCATAGCAGTCAGTGGTGTATTGAGTTCATGGGCCACATCATTTGCAAAGCATTGAATCTTGGAAAATGCTGATTGCAGATCTTGAAAAGTATTATTAAGGTTGTCAGTTAGGTCCATTATCTCTTCAGAAGATGTGTTTATTTTTACACGTGCAGAGAATTTTCCTTTTCTAATTTCAATAAGGGTTTTGTGTATATTTTCCAGTGGTGATACCATTTTTTTGCTTAGCTTCCATCCTATTAGCAAAGCTAAAATCAAAGAGAGAAAGAATGCAATTAAAAAGGATTCAAAAAAGCGTTCTATTAATTCAAAGTAGCTACGATTAGTAACAAAAATAACATATCCATTATCTGATGTATAGCGCAATAGAAAATGCCATTCAGAGAACCAATCTCCTATTTCTTCTCCTGATTTGACTTTTCTTAAGAAAACCTTAGAGTGAGATTTGTTAAACAGATATTTATTTTCCAATGGTTTTTTAAAGTTAGGAGAATAGTAAATTATTTCATTTGTATTTCTTCCTATTGCATATGCCATTCTTTTGTCTTTATTTAAAAACTTAAAATGAGAATTAATAGATTGGATAAGAGATTGTGGAAGTTTTTTGGCAGTAAAATGAGTAGGTAACTCATCAATGATACTTTTTGAAATATTTTTCATCTTTCTTTTATCATTATGAATTACGGCATGAAAATTGTTTATGGTGTAGGCTGTAAGGATGATAGAATTTATCACAAGAAATGATAAAACTAGAGTTTTTGTAAGTTGCCAGCGAAAAGATTTCATTTTTTTAGTTCACCCAATCTATATCCATATCCACGAACAGTATGGATTAGCTTTAACGAAAAATCTTCGTCTATTTTTTGACGCAGATGGCGAATATATACATCTACTAAATTAGTATCACTATCAAAATTCATGTCCCAGACATGTTCTATGATTGATGTCCTGCTTACGACTCTGTTTGAATTACGCATTAGAAAAAGTAAAAGGGAAAATTCGCGTTGAGACAAATGTATATTTCTTTTTTCTCTTGTTACTCTGTGTTCTACCGGGTCAATAGTTAGATCTTCAAGATGTAGAACTGGTGATGAGGTTAGAGTATTACGCCTTAATAGAGCTCGGATTCTTGCCAATAATTCTGCAAATGAAAAGGGTTTTACCAAATAATCATCTGCTCCTGCATTTAATCCACGCACCTTCTCTTTTGTATCTCCTAAAACAGTAAGCATAAGAATTGGTTTTTTTATATCATTCTTTCGCAAATCTTCAAGAAGTTCAAATCCATTTTTTTTGGGCATCATAACATCAAGAATAAAAAGGTCGTAAGGATAAATACTTGCAAAATAAAATCCCTCTACCCCATCACATGCGACATCAACAGCATATCCCTCTTCTTTCAGCCCTTTTTTAATAAAAGAAGAAATCTCCTCTCTATCTTCAACAACTAATATTCGCATTTTTTCTCCTCATTTTTCTAAACTATAATCAGAATCAATATCCTTTTTAAGTCTATAAATATACCAACGTGAGTATTTACTCACAAATGAAAGTTTTTTAAAGAATTTTTCTGAAATTCTATATACATATGCTTTTTTGGATACAATACATACTTCATCAGAAAAGTCAAAAGCTCGTTTTAAACTATCATCAACACTTTCTTTCGGGTGTGGAATTATCTTTCCCCGTGCATAAAAATATGAAGAATTCGGAATCCGTCTTAAAAAAAGAAATTTTATTTTTTCTTTTGGAATGTGCATTGTCATTTCTGCTGTTTCTATAACTCCTTTTACTTTCTGTATCCCATTTATTGAATATACTCTTAAATATACAAAAAAAATTACTGTAAGAGATGAATATAGAAGAATGAGCGAACCTGCAATATTTGGCAGGTTAAACGTTTTATTATTTTTCATCTGAGAAAAAGGTTGTCTGGAAGCCAGCCATACAGCAAACATAGGAAGGGATGGCAGCATATATGTCATTAAAAGCTGCTTAGCAAAACACCAGAAAATTGTATTAATAATAAAACCTATAAAAAAATAATCTTTTAAGAATTTTAAATCTCTATTCAATCTCCATTGTTGAATATTTTTCCATATTGGTTTTATTGCAAAAAATCCCCATGGCAAAGTCGTTAGGAACATCATTAAAAGAGCAGATCCATGCGGATATACATGACCGTTACCATATAAATCGCCATAGTTGTGTTGTACGTAGCGCAGAAAATTTTCATTAACAAAGAAATAATGGATGAATCCTGGGTTTGCTTTTTCTGCAAGAAAAAACCATGGTACAACAAGAAGTGAGAAAGATATAAGTCCCAATATCCAGGCATGATTGCGAAGATCTTTCCATTTGTTATTCAGAAGAGTCCACATAAAAACTGGCATACCAAAGAGTATTATTGCAACTGGTCCTTTTGTTAAAAAACCTAAAGCAAGTAACAAAAAAACAGAGAAACTCCAACGTTTTTTTATTTTTAAAGATTCCTCTTTCAAAAAAGCAAAATAACAAAAAGATGCTCCAGCAACAAATGTCATAAGCAGAATGTCAACGATAACAGAACTTGACATAATAAAAAGAAAAAGAGAAGAAACAAGAATTAAACTTGTTTCTTCAGCAATTTCAGTACCCTTATATTTTGAAAGAATATTCAAAATAAGGAAAAATAATCCCATAATCGCTACTAAACTTGGAAGCCTTGCCGTTATCTCACTTATTCCAAATATCTTCATAAAAAATGCAGAACACCAAAAAAAAACGGGAGGCTTCCCAAGAAAAGGAATATGTTCTCCATTTACCCATATTCTTGGGGTGACCCAATCTCCTGATAATGCCATTTCCTGCGAAATTTGTGCATATCTACCTTCTGTCGGATCAATAAGAGGAAGGGTAACTGAAATTCCAATACGCACAAATAGTGCTAAGATGAGAATTAAAAAGATTTTTTTCATAAAACCCCCTTTCTTCCTTTTAAAATGTTCAGATTTCTAATTCTTAAATATAGTGTGTTTATGGAGAGACTAGAGATACTTTGCAACATTCTAAATCCATCAATAAAAGGTGAAACTCTTGAATCTGAATTGTTATGCCACTTTACGCCATGTTCCTTTATCTCATATCCCTGTAAAAAAGCGTTATGTAGTATTTCAACATCAAAAGCAAAACCTTTAGTTTGCATTTTAGTAAATAAACTACGCCCAAGATCTCCTCTGAAAAATTTAAATCCACACTGAGTATCTTTGCATGGAATTCCTAGTAATAAACGAGTTACTAAAGAAAAAAGTTCTCCCAAACAACGACGATACAATGGTTGTTGTGGATGCAATTCGGAATTAGGCATACGTCTGGAACCGATAAAGATATCTACTTTATTCTTGAATAAATATTCATATACAGAATGTAATTCAGAAATGTCAGTAGAAGCATCTGCATCCATAAAACCAACAATTTCTCCAGAAGAAGATAAGATTCCTTCTTTTGTTGCATATCCTTTCCCCTTATTTTCTTTGTAACTTATTACATGTAATAAATTGTTTTTTGCAAATGAACTATTCTGAACAACTTTTTCTGTGTTATCAGTGCAACCATCACAAACAACTATAACTTCCAATGAAATCTTATTTTTTGATTTTTTAGCAAATGATTCTAGCGCACAAAGACTCTCACTTATTCTTTTCGCTTCATTAAATGCAGGAATAACAATACTCATTAACATCTTAGTCCTCCTTTTTGGTAAATAGATATTACACGAAAAGCCTTTGAATAGAATGAAAAGGCTTTTCTTGCAATGTTTAAATACAAATAACATTTTTTTATTAAGAAAAGGCTAAATGAAGATTAAAAAACTTTAATAAACCTTTTTTGTTTTTATGAAAATCTTTTAATCAACCTTTAATCTTTTTTTCATCTTCATTGATTATACTATTAAAATCATGGAAATTTTATTTATTCAAAAAAACAACTCAAAACAGAAACACACAGTGTGCGAAAAGCTTTTAAGCGAAGTGAAAAGGTTTTTCGTGCAATGTCTAATTAAAAAGGATAAAATGAATTTTGTTAAATGGCAGCTAATTGCCGTGTTTACTCTATTCCTAATGTATAGCTACATGCTTTTGAATGAGAAGGCATTCTGGGGTTCTTATCAGGAGTCACGCCGTGCTCAGATTGCCTCTGAATTTCTTGAAGAAGGGCATTCTTTACTGATTCCGACACTACAAGGATCTCCTATTATAACAAAACCATCTTTGTTTTATTGGCTACAGGCTGTTTGCATGAAGTTTTTTGGACAGAATGAGACAGGGGCGCGCTTACCGAGCGTTTTCTTTGGAATTATTTCTATATTAGCTGTTTACCTAACAGGTTCTCGATGGCGCAATAAGGGTACAGCAATCTATTCAGCAGCAGTTCTTCTTTCTTCTTTTTTCTTTTTATCTTATATTCGAATTGCTGAATTAGATATGGGGTTATGTTCTGCAATCATTGTCTCTTCTTACTGTCTTTACAGAGCAGTTTTTGAAAAAAAGTACAGTCATATTTGGGGTTTTTTTTTCTGGGTAGGACTAACTATTGGTTTTTTTATTAAGGGACCTTACGCTGTTTTTCCTTTAGTTGCCTTAAGCATCTGCCTCTTTATTGGAAATTCAAAGCGTTTTTTCAAAATCATAATTAATCCAGGCATTTTTTTTTATTTTTACTTGCGGTTCTTACTTTCTTTATATTATGAATAATATACCAAATGCAGAAGGAATCCTTTATGCCGAAACACTAGGGCGCTTTGGAAACAGTACTGTTCACAAAAAAAAACATTTTATTATATCAAATATATTTTTATGTTTGGGATTTGGTCTCCTTTTCTTATTCCTGCTATCTGGCAAGGATGGAAATCCAAATGTCTATATTCCAGATATTTAGTTTTTTTAACTCTTGCTGTTTTTCTTGTTCTTTCTGTGATTGCATCAAAAAAAGGTCAATATCTTTTGCCCATTTTTCCTCTTTGGTCACTTCTTGTAGGTAGTTGGTTGGATAGGATGAACTATAAAAAAAATGCTAAAGTCATGCGATTACGTAAAAATATAGGCATATTTCTCAAATGGATTTCAGCAATTTTAATTATGTCTGTGTGGATAGTGACCGCTTATACTTTTTATTTGAATCACTCAAGTATATTAATCTTGCTTATTCTAATCTTTTTGTCTTTAACAGCAACAATAGCTCTTCTTTTAGCAATATATCATGTAAATAGAAAGTTTTATGGTTTACCAATGCAGGTTTCTGGAATCTTGATAATTATGCTAATAGGAAATACAATACTTTTTCCGGCAATGAACATTCAGCATAGTGTTCGAATCTTTGCAAAACATATACCAGAAAAGATCCCACCTAATGCAATACTTTACGGATTTCAAATACAGAATTACAGTTTACCATTTTATGCAAACAAAAAGATAATCTTTCTGAATGAGAATCTTCCCAAAACTGCTAAATATGTTGTAACTCGTGCAGATGAATTGAAAAATTTATCCAAAAACAATACTCCTAAAAAGATTCTTCTGGCAACTAAAGACTTTTATCCTAATGAAATTCTATCTGAAAAGTATAATTATATTCTTTGTTATTTACCCCCGTTAACAATAAAAACTAACCCTTAATAAAAACCGTTTTTCTTAAAATTAACACACAACCCCTAAAAGTAAATAAAATGAATACACTGGACCTTTCTGTTATATTACCTATCTATAATGAACTGGATAACATATCTCCTCTTATTGATGACATTGAAAATGCATTGCCCTCTTACCTAAAATATGAAATTCTCTGTATTGATGACTGCAGTACAGATGGTACTGATATTCTTTTAGAAAAGCTGGCAAAGGAAAAGAAACATGTTCGTTACATAAAACATTTACGTAATTACGGACAAAGTGCTTCTGTAATGACAGGATGTGTAGAAGGATACGGAAAATTTCTGCTTACAATGGATGCAGATATACAAAATGACCCGTCCGATATTCCGAAATTTCTAAAAGCAATGAATAACAAAGTAGATTGTGTTTGCGGAATTAGGCAAAAACGACAGGATTCTTTTATAAAACTCTTTTCTTCAAAGCTGGCAAATTCATTTCGTAGTTTCATTTTGCACGATTCTATCCATGATGCTGGATGTGGATTTCGCATCTTGCGAAAAAAAGCTGTTATTGATTTACCTATATTCAATGGAATATATCGCTTTATCCCAATTATTTTAAGTGCACAAGGTGGTTTTGTAAAAGAGATTCCCATAAAACATAATTCACGTTTTGCAGGTGTCTCGAAATATGGAATTCATAATAGATTATGGCGCGGTTTAGTTGACTGTTTTGGTGTGTGGTGGTATTGTCGTCGTGTTATACCATTTCGTCGCATTAAAAAGAATCTAGAAAATTAGGAATAAAGATGAAAAAAAACATCAATTTTTCTGCGATTATATTAATACTTCTCCTTGTTCTTCCGTTCATTATGAAGTTTACTGCGTTGGGTGAGTATTTTAGTAACAATAAAGATGCTCTGATTTTAATTCATACTACAGGAATAGATAAACCAATCCCATTTCTGGGAATGGCTTTTATACTTCTTCTATTGGGAGTCCCACGTACAATATTAGGTTTTTTGGCTGGAAGTCTTTTTGGTTTTTTCCATGGTCTTCTCTTGTCATTAACTCCAGTTTTTTATTGTAGCATGTATAATCTCTTTTATAGTAAAAATGCGTAGAAAAAAAGAAGAAAAAACACTTGATAAAATACGAGAAAAATGGTTAACCGTAGTCTTATTGAGACAACTCCCGGCTCCGGCAATGTTCCTTAACGTTTGTATATCACGAATTTGTCCCGTATTTACGTCTTATTGTATTGGAACAATCCTAGGGATTCTCCCTTTAGGAATACTCGTTGTTGCCGCAGGAGCCGGTTTTACAACGTCAGAAACTACATATTTATGGAAACTTATTATATTGCCTCTGTTTGGAATATTATGGCTTTTTATTCTGCATTTTAACAAAATTTCCACTTGACTTTTCTTTCTCTTGATCTTATCTTCACTCATAACAGATTTCTTCTCTTTTACTTTTTTTGTATATTATTTAGACCCTGCACTAAAAGGTTTTTAAAGAGCCAACAACCTTTTCACACAGGCTCTGCATGCGTTCAAAATAAGAGATTTTGAATTTTAGTTGAAATAAATACGGACTCGTTAATAATTATTTTAG
>JAYEIY010000213.1:0-8061 GCA_034660375.1 Verrucomicrobiota bacterium | reverse complement strand
TATCCGTAGGTTAAAACCTACGGCTAATAAGACAGTTCATTTGGGAACATGAACAAATAACCTCGGAAAGGTTAAACATGAATAGCCGTAGGTTTTAACCTACGGATAATAAGACAGTTCATTTGGAAACATGAACAAATAACCTCGGAGAGGTTAAACATGAATAGCCGTAGGTTTTAACCTACGGATAATATTCACCACATATTCAACCCCGAACGGGGTTGCACAAAGCTGGGAGCATAATGCGGATTAAAAATAAAAAAAACTTTCGTGCTTTTCGTGTCTTTCGTGGTTAAAAATAATATTATTGAATATATAAAAAATCAAGGGGTTGTAGACATTGGTATGGATATCCGTAGATTAAAACCTACGGCTATTCATGTTATGCCCTCTGGGCAAGGAATTTGCAATATATGTAATAATAGAAAAACTACTCAGTTACCTTCAATCATTACTCTTGCGGATTAAAAATAAAAAAAACTTTCGTGCTTTTCGTATCTTTCGTGGTTAAAAATAAAAAAAATGCGAAGTTCGCAATTAAAAATATTTTCGATTAAATGATTTAAAAAATAATTAACCTCGAATATACAAATTGAAATAAATGAATTTTTCATTCGTGCATTCGTGCCAAATAAAAAAACAAAAAGGAACAAACAGATGAAACGTACACATACTTGCGGCGAGTTAACCGCTGAGAATAAAGGAAAAAAAGTAACCCTGATTGGCTGGGTAAATAAGTGCAGAAATCTGGGGGGGCTTCTCTTCATGGATCTACGCGATAGAAAGGGCATTACACAGGCTGTTGTAAATCCAGAAACAAATCCGGAACTCAAAGAAATCTCACAGACAATCAGAGAGGAATTTGTAGTTTCTCTTGAAGGTATAGTTAATCTACGCCCAGACGAAATGATTAATAATGATATGATTACAGGAGCAATAGAACTGCAAGTTACCAAACTGACTGTAGAAAATAAGTCAAAACCTATGCCTTTTAATCTCGAAGACCCAAAAGTAGATGAAGATATTAGACTTAAATACCGCTATCTCGATATGCGTAGATCTGATATCTATAAAAATCTGAAAATGCGTCATGATATTGCAAAAACGATAAGAAATTCCCTGTCCGACCAGGATTTCCTTGAAGTCGAAACCCCCATTCTCAGCAAAAGCACTCCGGAGGGTGCCAGAGATTATATTATTCCAAGCCGTACATATCCAAACAAATTCTTCGCCCTCCCCCAAGCACCACAGCAATATAAACAACTTTTAATGGTCGGAGGAATAGAAAGATATTTTCAAATTGCAAAATGTTTCCGTGATGAAGATCTACGCGCAGATAGACAACCAGAATTTACTCAAATTGACCTTGAGATGTCTTTTGTAGAACAAGAAGATATCTTTGCAATAATTGAAACTATTCTTAAAAAAGTAATGAAAGATATTAAAAATATTGATATCCCTACCCCATTCCCGAAAATATCTTATGAAGATGCAATGAATAGGTTCGGTTCTGATAAACCAGACATGCGCTTTGCACTGGAGTTAGTTGACCTCTCAGAGGAATTAAAAGATTCAGAATTCAAAGTCTTCAGCGGAACTATCAAAAAAGGTGGTATAATCAAGGCTCTAAATGCAAAAGGTCAAAATTCCATTGCAAGCAGAAAACAAATAGATGAATGGACTAATACAGCAAAAATCTTTGCAGCAAAAGGACTGGCATATCTCAAAATGCAGGATGATGGAAGCGTAAAATCCCCCATTGCAAAATTCCTGTCTGAAGAAGAGATCAATACTATTATTTCAAAAACAAATGCCGAGACGGGTGATGTAATACTTATAGTTGCGGACTCCGCAAAAATTGTTAATGCAGCCCTCGGCAAACTACGCCTTGAAATTGCGGACTCCGCAAATCTTATCCCTGAAGATACATATAATTTTCTTTGGGTACTCAATTTTCCACTTCTTGATTACGATGAAGAGGAAGAACGCTATGTAGCAATGCATCATCCCTTCACAAGCCCTATTCCGGAAGACATAGAAAAGCTCGAAAATAATCCTGCGAATGTACGCGCACAGGCTTACGATGTAATTCTTAACGGTGTTGAACTTGGAGGAGGCAGTATAAGAATACACAATCCTGATGTTCAGGCAAAAATGTTTAAGACTCTCGGGATTTCTGATGAAGAAGCCAAAGATCGTTTTGGACATATTCTTGAGGCATTTTCTTATGGTGCTCCGCCACATGGTGGGATTGCGTTGGGTTTTGACAGGATGGTTATGCTTCTCACTAGAGCTGCATCGATCCGCGAGGTAATCGCCTTTCCAAAAACCACAAAGGCGGGTTGTTTAATGACAAATTCACCGAGTGACATAGATAAAAAACAACTTGAGGAGTTAAAAATTGAAATTACTGATTGATATACTTCTTTATTTTATTGCTCTTCTTCCTGTAAATATTTCCATTCTTTTTGGTAGATTTACAGGATGGAGTTTAGAGTATCTTTTTTGCTTTCGTAAAAAAGTAATTGAAGAACATCTAGACATTGCATTTGGCAAAGAAAAAAGTCCTGCAGAACTACTTGAATTACGCCATAAAATTTATCGTCATTTTGGACTTTTACTTATAGAATTCCTACGCTTACCCAATCGTGCTGAACAAATGGAAGGTCTAACAACAATCCATAATCTGGATCTTCTCAAAAAAAATCAAAATGAGGGAAAAGGAGTCTTTATGCTGTTTGGTCATTTTGGTCATTGGGAATTAGCAGGAATTGCACTTGGACAAAACGGGATAAAAACATCCCCAATTGTAAAAGAAATGAAAACTTCTGCGGGAGAATATTTTCTAAAAAGATTGCGCAGTGACAATGCAATAGAAACAATTCCACGTAGAAATTCGGTCAGGAAAATAATAAAGACTCTAGAAGAAGCATCTGTTACATTTTTTTTAGATCAGAATATGACTGAAGATGAAGGTATTTTTGTCGATTTTTTTAACAAACCAGCATGCACAATGAGCGGATTGGCAATTCTTTCGACAAGAACCCAAGCCCCAGTGCTTCCTCTTTTCAGTTACAGAGACAAAGACCTAAAACACCACCACATCGTAATCGGAGACCCCATCAAATGGGAAGAAATCAGCGATGATAGGACAGAAAACATAAAACATAACACTCAACGATACACAAAGATTATAGAAGATATAATAAGGAAACACCCCGACCAATGGATATGGATGCACAAAAGATGGAAGACACAACCAAACAAGGATTTATAATGGATAAAAACGTTTTTTTTGAAAAATATGCAAGCTTGCCCGATAATGAAAAAGAGCTTTTGCAACTGGTTACTTTGCTTTATGAACCAGTAAGTAAAACAACCATTCTGGATTGTGCTAAAAAATGTCAGATTATATCAGGTTCCAGAATAAGTATGCAGAAAATTATTAAAAGAGTTACTGAAAATTCTCTATCAAAAGATCCAAAATCAGGAAAATTTATTATTCTAGAATCTGCTTATGTAAAAATGTTTACCGAATATTGTTTACAAAATCCAAATTTTAAATATTATTGGGATATTATTAATGATATGTTTCCCATTGTCCACCCACATGCCTTTTTTGAACGTATACTTATTCATAGAGTAAAGCGGGAATTTTACGCTGCATTCTTCCAAAATAAGCAAATCGAGACAATTAACTATTACAATATGACTCGTGACAATGACTCTAACATATCAGCGCTTGATCTATTTTTAAAACCCCTTACTCAAAACAACTGTTTCAACACAGCTATAGCAGATTTAATCCCTGAAAAAGTAAAATCAGAAATAATAATACATGCTTCTTTTTCTTTTTTAGAGTCTCCAGAAGAGTTATTTTCGATAATGAAATACGTTAAAAAAGATAAAAAATTAAAAAAAGACTTTGATTTTGATTTTATATACAGAACAATTGCAGAAAATTTTTTAGAAAAGGAAAGATTTTCCGATTTAAAAAAGCTTTTAAAAAAATATAATTTTTCCATCGATTTTTATACACCAAGCTTGGAATTCATAGAAGGTAGAATAGAAAAAGCATATAAACTTTATATGATTGCTTTGGAAAAAACTCTTGGAAAAAGCAAAAGGGCATATTGCCCAGATGGATTACCAGGAGAATATCTATGTTTTACACTGATTGCTCTCGGAAAAGAATCTGGAAAACTTTTTCAATCTATAATAACAAAAGGAATTAAAGAAAAAAGAGATTTATTTTTCTTTTTAAAGGCATTGTGTCTATCTCAACAGGGAAAAGAACAGGAAGTTGACAAAATTCTCTATACCTATCGTTACGACTCCACAAATACAGTTAATTCACTATTTGCAAAGTACTTTATTGATAAAAATAAGATTGACTCCCTTGAAATAGAAAAAGTACAACATTATTTTCATACTTTTATTTCAGAAAATCGTCTATGGTCTGCCTATCGTTACTATTCTTTATTAAAAGCACTAAATAAAACTGATTCTTTTTCCAGGAAAGAAAAAACAAAAATGAAAAAGTTATCAAACGATTTTTTAGATATGACAACTATTCTCAAAGAACAATCTGATTGGGAAAAAGCTATACTCAAATTAAAAAACATATCAAAACAAAATAAAAAAGGTACCATAACTAAGAATATTTCTGAACGTCTTATATGGCTTGTCGGGATGAATAAACATGAAATAGGGATAATAGAACCCAAAGAGCAAAAAATAAAGAAAAATGGAGGCTGGTCAAAAGGACGTAAAGTTGCCCTAAAACGCATAAGGAACAAGGAACTCAAATCTATGACTCTTCTTGATAAACAGATAGGATCCTGTATAGATGAGGAGTTTTATACTTCTTGGGGATATAACTATGACGCTCACTATATTTTAGATAAACAAAAAGCAGTTCCATATTTGATAGAACATCCCTATCTCTTTCTATCAAACTCTCCAAATACAAAATTAGAGCTAACCAAAGAAAAATTACAATTAATAGTAAAAAAGAAACAAAAAACTTTTCAATTGTCCCTCTCTCAGAAAATAAAAAAAACAGGCTATAAATTTGTAAGAGAAACAGCATCAAAATATAAAGTTTATGAAATAACAGAAACACACCTAAATATTGCTAAAAGTTTAGGAAAAAAACAAAAATTAACAGTTCCTAAATCTCAAGAAAAAGAATTACAGAATATTATAGCCGGTATCTCATCCATCCTACCTGTTCACTCCGATATAAAAGGAGCTGAAATGACTGGAAGAGAAAAAATAAAAACTGTTAAAGCAGATTCAACTCCACACATACACCTACTTCCCGTAAATGATGGAATCAGAGCTGAATTATTTGTAAAACCATTCAAAACAGGTGGCTCTTTCTTTAAACCAGCCTACGGAGGAAAAAATGTTATTGCCGAAATAAAAGGAAAACAACAACAGGCAACTCGTAACTTAACAAAAGAAAAAGAACTATCAAAAAATGTTCTTGAAAAATGTCCTTCATTGGCAATAAGAGGAAAATATAATGATATATTTGAATTCGATACGGCACACGAAGCACTGGACGCATTGCTTGAGTTGCAGGACATTAAAAATGATATAAAAATTCACTGGCCGGAAGGCGAAAAATTGAGGATAATAAAAAAATATAGATCTAATGATTTAAACATATCTGTAAGAAAAAATCAAGATTGGTTTAAGTTATCAGGTCAAATTGATATTGACGGCGAACAAGTTATGCAATTACAAGAACTTCTTAGAAAACCTTTAAAATCTAATTTTATAGAATTAAAAGATGGTGAATTTATTGCATTGACAGAGGATTTAAAAGAAAAAATAAAAAAAATAGCAGGATTATCTTTTCCATCAAAAAATGAAACAAAAATACATTCATTGAATGCAAGCTATGCAGATGAAATATTAAGCGAAATCGGTAAGTTTAAATCTAATAAGATTTGGAAAGAACATGTAAAGAAAGCTCAAAAAGCAGACGAATTCAAACCGACATTGCCATCTACGTTACAAGCAGAGCTTCGTCCATATCAACTAGAAGGATTTAACTGGATATCTCAACTAGCACATTGGAATGTCGGAGCATGCCTAGCAGATGATATGGGACTAGGAAAAACCATCCAGGCTCTTGCAATTATTTTGGAACGGGCAAAAAATGGTCCTACCTTAGTAGTAGCTCCGGCATCAGTTTGTCATAACTGGATTGCGGAGTCCGCAAAATTTGCACCAACCTTAAATCCACTGTTTTTTGGAACTGGCAATAGAGAAGAAAATATCAAAGATTTGAAACCATTCGATTTAATACTATGTACTTATGGATTATTGCATAGCGAAGAGAAAAACCTGGCAAAAGTAAATTGGACAACAACCGTTCTTGATGAAGCTCAGTACATAAAAAACTACAAAGCAAAAAGAAGCAAAGCTGCTTTTAAACTCAAATCAGATTTCAGATTAATAACAACAGGAACTCCTATAGAAAATCACCTCTCTGAACTCTGGTCTCTCTTTGCTTTTCTAAATCCAGGATTCCTGGGAACTCAAAAAGAATTTACAGAAAAATTTGCGAATCCTATAGAAAAAGAAAAAGACCCTGATGCCCGTAAAGCATTGAAAAAAATGATAAAACCATTTATTTTACGACGTTTAAAAACTCAGGTACTTGATGATCTTCCAGAAAAGACTGAAATTACCCTAACAATTGAGCTTTCAGAAAAAGAAAAAGCCTTCTATGAAGCATTGCGACAAAACTCTGTTAATAATATTGAAAAGGCGAAGGAAGAGAAAGGTTCTGGAGCAATTCATCTTCAAATATTAGCTGAACTCACAAAATTACGACAAGCCTGCTGCCACTCCTCTATGGTTTCTGACAAAATCAATATTGAAAGTTCAAAACTTAATCATTTTATACGTATAGTAGAAGAATTAAAAGAAAATAACCATAAAGCCTTAATATTCAGTCAATTCACAAAACATTTGGCGATTCTCAAAAAAGAGTGTGATAAACGCAATATTTCCTACCAATATCTAGACGGAACAACACCTACAAAAAAACGACAAAAACTTGTAGATGCATTTCAAGCTGGAAATGGAGATATATTCCTTATCAGTTTAAAAGCCGGTGGAACAGGTCTCAATCTAACTGCAGCAGATTATGTCGTCCACATGGATCCATGGTGGAATCCAGCAGTTGAAGACCAGGCCTCAGATAGAGCTCACAGAATAGGTCAGCAACGCCCAGTAACTGTCTATCGCTTCGTAACAAAAGATACAGTTGAAGAAAAAATAATAGCTCTTCACAAAACAAAACGTAAACTTGCAGACTCATTACTAGATGGTACAAATGTTACGGGTAAAATCTCTGCTAATGACTTATTAAATTTATTGAAATAAGAACTTTAACCAATTAACCAATTAACCAATAATCTATGTCTCTTAGAATCATATCAGGATCGGCAAAAGGAATCAGGCTTCAAGTGCCTAAGGGAAGGGACGTACGCCCTACCCTAGACAGAATTAAAGAATCTCTTTTTAACATACTTGGAATAATGCAGGGAAAGATCATAATTGATTTATTTGCAGGTTCTGGGAACTTGGGATTGGAAGCCTTGAGTAGAGGTGCAGAAAAAGTCTTTTTTCTAGAAAAAGAGAAAAGATTTTGCTCTTATATCGAAAAAAATTGTGAGATGGTCTCTAATGCCATACATTCTTCTCCTAAAAATAACATAAACAAGGCATTTACTACAAAAGTAATATGTGCAGACGCTCTAAAGCCAACCAAAATTCTCAACTATGTAAAGCCTGATATTATTTTTGCAGATCCACCCTATAAAATGTTCTCTGAGAGCAAGACTTTCCCTCACTTAATTGATAAGGATTTTTCAGAGTGGGCATCCGACAGTTTACTTGTTATAGAATCAGGAAAAAAGGATATTGTATTCAACAAGGGAGATATTCTGTGGAAACCAGTAAAAATCAAAGAATTTTCTGATACTACAACAATATATTTTCTTCGCAGAAAATAAATTGGTTATATTTTATCCAATT
>JAYEIY010000212.1:0-8065 GCA_034660375.1 Verrucomicrobiota bacterium | reverse complement strand
CGGCGTGTCGGGATATATTAGGAAGCCTGGTGAAGCCGACCTCCGACCCCCACCCCCTCGAAACCCCCACCCCCTATCTTTTTCTTGAAGAACTCTTTTTGTCAAAAAGATATAAGCTAGCTAACTTTTTTCTCTATCTTGTCATAGTTTGGGGTAAGAGTCAAAAGAATTAAGGTTTTGCCAGAACAGTGGGGCTATCACTCGTTTTATTAACGAGAATGAAAAGTCCGTGGATATGATATGCCGAAATAGGAGAATAATTGTTATTTCTTAACGAAAAACATTTCTCCAAATGCTTGAGAATGGATAAAAATTATCTTTAGCATTTGATTTGATTCTTAAAAGAAAGAAGATGAAGTTTTGCAAATATGCAAAAAGTATGCAAAAAACATGCAAATCTCATGCTTGATATACCTATTTTTACTTATTTTAACAGGTTTAAACAAAAGATTGCATCTGAGGTCAAAATGAGTTTAAAAAATGGTACCCGAGAGAGGAGTTGAACCTCCGACCAATAGTTTAGGAAACTACTGCTCTATCCACTGAGCTACCCGGGCATTCCACAGAAATATGACGTTTTTTTTTCAGAAATCAATAAAAATCAGTTCCATTCTTCAAAATAAACTTTATTTTTGTCGTAGCGTGTACGAGGTTCTTTTTCTTCAGCTGGATAGCCGATTGCGATGGCAGAAATGGGAATAACTTCTTCGGGTAAGGAAAAGATTTCTTTTATATTTTTTATTCTGTCAGTTCTAGGGTGGACACCGAGCCAACAGGCTCCTAATCCTAGTTGACTGACTGCAAGCAGGATATTTTCTATTGCTGCACTGCAATCCTGTAGCATGTACGAAAGTTCCTGTGTATGAGCAGCATTGATATCGCCACAGATTATGATTCCTACATCTGCATCTGCAATCATAGTTCCATTAGGCAATACATCGGCAATTTTCTGAAGGGTCTTTTTTTTACGAATAACAATAAATCTCCATGGGTCTGTTGCTACGGCGGAGGGAGCAGCCATGGCGGCATCAAGAATATCCCTTATAGTTTGTTCCGAAATCTTCTGATTGGTATATTTTCTTATACTTCTGCGAGAGAAAAGATTTTTTAATTTATCATTCATAGATTAATCTCCATTATTATAGTTATTTTTTTGGTAGCGAGGTTTCTTTTTAGGAAGAGTTTTATCAGGTCTGATATGCACAGATTCTTCACCAAAGATTTTTTTTATTTTATGAATTAATTCCAATGAAACCATACATTTTTTTCCATTTTTGACAAATGCCATTTCTCCACCATTGCAAATTATGCATATAATCACGGGAGTTTCACCTGGATTTTCGTCTAAAAGTTTTTTAAGTCTCATCAGATCCTCTTCGGAACAACTGGCTTCATTTATTCTTATGTGTAATTCTTCGGTGTATAAGGCGGGGACTTGTTCTATGGGAATTAGTTTTTCTGCAATTAGCTGTGTGCCACCTCCATCTTCTTTTTTGACAAAAGCCTCTAGAAAAATGACTTTGTCCTCTTCTATATTTTTGCTGTACTCTTCATAACATTTTGGAAACATGAGACATTCAATTGATCCGTTAAGATCTTCGACAGAAAGGATAGCCCATGGCTGACGTTTTTTTGATACTTTTTGACTTACAGATGTAATAACTCCACCGAAGCGAGTTCCTGTTTCATTTTGTTTTTCATTTATTTCTGGGATAGAGACAAGGTCGTATGTTCTGATTATGTTATGGTATTCTCCGAGGGGATGTCCTGTAACATAAAATCCAAGCAATTCTTTTTCTCCGGCCAGCAGTTCTCGTTGTGCCCATTCGGGTATATTTGGGACAGGGACTGCTTCAAACTGTATGTCTTTATCGCTATGTTCTGCTGCAAAATCGAATAGATTGCCCTGTCCTGCGGCTTTATCTTTTGCTGTTGACTGTGCAGTTGAAAGTACAGATTCTATCATTTCAAAAACCTGAGAGCGCTTTAAGTTAAAGCAATCAAATGCACCGGTACGACAGAGACTTTCCATTACTCTTTTATTTGTCTTGGGGATTGTGCGTTCGGCGTAATCCAGGAGAGACTTGAATTTTCCATCTTTATTACGTGTTGATATTATTTTTTCGGCGGCGGCGGCTCCCACGCCTTTGATTCCTTCTAGTCCGAAGCGTATGGCACTACCATCTACAGTAAAATTTCCCAAACTAGCATTCACATTAGGAGGCAGGACTTCTATATTCATTTCAGAGCATTCAGCGATAAGAGCAGACAATTTATCTGGATTATTTATCTCACTGCTCAGGACAGCGGCCATAAATTCTGCGGAGTAGTTAGCTTTCAGATATGCGGTTCTATATGCGAGCATTGCGTATGCCGCGCTATGTGATTTATTAAATCCATATCCCGCAAACATCTTTATTTTTTCCCAGATCTCTTCTGAAATTTTCTCATCATAGCCATTTTCTTTAGCTCCTTTAATAAAATCCTTATGTTGAGATAAAAGTAATTTTTCTTTCTTTTTACCCATGGCTCTTCGTAAGATATCAGCTTTTCCGAAGGTAAATCCTGCCACAATCTGAACTACCTGCATAATCTGTTCCTGATAAAGCATTATTCCGTATGTTTCTTTGAGTATTCCTTCCATAGCAGGAACGTCATACTCTACTTTTTCTTTACCCATTTTTCGTTTTACAAAATCATCTATAAACTGCATTGCACCTGGGCGGTAAAGTGCGATAAGAGCAATTATGTGTTCCAGTGTGCTTACACCGAAACGCCGACATAAATCCCGCATTCCACGGGATTCTATCTGAAAAGTACCTACAGTATCTCCATGGTTGATAAGAGCAAAAGTATTTTTGTCACCGAGTGGGATATCCCAGGATTCTAATTTAATATTACGTGTATGTTTAATTATATCTAGGGTATCCTGTATGACTGTAAGGGTTCTAAGCCCCAGAAAATCCATTTTCAGAAGTCCGAGTTCTTCGCAGGGAGGACCAGGAAACTGTGTAACGGCTTCATTACCTGAGCCTTTTGAAAGTGGAACTAGATTACTTAATGGTTGATCTCCTATAATAACTCCAGCGGCGTGAATGCTTTTATTTCTATTTATTCCTTCAAGAACGAATGAAAGTCTAAAGAGTTTTCCGACCCATTCTTCATTTTCTTTCAGATCATTGAGTTTTGAACTTTCGGAAAGAGCTTCTTTCAGATTTTTGGCTCCTTCGGGGATCAGTCCTGTAATCATATTGCTTTCCTGGAAGCTTTTTCCCATAACCCTAGCTACATCTTTTAATACAGCTTTGGTTTTGAGTGTACCATAAGTCCCTATTTGTGCAACACTGTCTTTGCCGTATTTATCTCGAACGTATTTTATTACTTCATTGCGTCGTCGTTCGCATATATCTATATCAAAGTCAGGTGGACTGACTCGATCAGGGTTAAGAAATCTTTCAAAAATCAGACCATATTTTATTGGGTCTATGTTGGTTATATGCGTCAGATAGGCCACTATACTTCCTGCACCGCTTCCTCGTCCTGGACCAATAGGGATTCCTTTATCTTCTCTTGCATAACGCAAAAAGTCCCAGACAACTAGAAAGTAACTAATAAAGCCCATTTTTTTGATAACTCTCAATTCATAGTCAAGTCTTTCTGTATAGACTTTTTGTTCATCAGACAAATTTGCTTCATTATAGTCTATATCATAGCGTTGCTTCATTGCTTTAATACAAATATTTTTCAACAAATCTTCACGTGAGACATTTTTATCTGGCACTTCATAAACCGGATAATGATTTTCCATTGCTTTGCCGATTTTCAGTTCCAGATTACATCTTTCTACAATTTCCATTGTATTGGTTATAGCCGATGGAACTTCTTTAAAGAGTTGCTGCATTTCTTCTGTTGATTTTATATAGAATTCATCTGTTGGGAAGCGCATTCTTTTCTCATCGGAAAGCAGTTTTTGTGTTCCTATGCAAAGGAGGGCATCATGTGCCGGGGCATCTTCTTTATTCGCATAATGTGAATCGTTTGTTGCAATCAGGGGAATTCCAAATTCTTTGCTTAGTTTTATTAGTCCTTTATTGACAATTTTCTGTTCTGGGATTCCATGATCTTGGATTTCGAGATAAAAATTTTCTTCACCGATGATATCGGTATATTCTCTTAGGACTTCCTGGGGTGTTTGTTTTATTTTCCCAAGGATTGCGACAGGAATTTCTCCACCGATACATGCTGACGAACCAATCAGTCCCTTGGAATGTTTTGCAAGTAATTCTTTATCTATCCGTGGTTTATAGTAATGTCCTTCAAGCCAGGCGACAGAATTAAGACGGCATAAATTCTGATAACCGACATAATCCTTTGCTAATAGAACTAGATGAAAGCCATTTTTATATTTTTGATTTGCATCTCTATCATGCAAACTTTTAGGGGCGACATAGAATTCACATCCGATTATAGGTTTTATCCCGTTTGATTTCATTGTTTTATAGAAATCAACTGTAGCTCCCATATTTCCGTGATCGGTACATGCGACAGCCTTCATCCCATGTTCTTGAATTTTTTCCATCACCCGTTTTACGCTGCATGCTCCATCGAGCAAACTATAATCTGTATGTAAATGTAAATGTGCGAATTCGTTTGACATTATTTATCTCTTTGATTTTAATATTTTCCATTGTTTTCCTGCGAAGGTATATATCATCCATGTTGTAAGAGTATATTCCGGAAATTCCTTCAGGATATTATCTGCGTATTTATCTAGTTGTTTTTGATCTTTTTCTCTTGGTTCTTTCAAATTTTCAAATATTTTTTTATCTTTATTGGAAAAATGTTTAAATTCTGCGAGGTATTTTGTGTATTTGTATGGGCTTGTTGGTTTTCCCAGTAGTTCCCAGTCTGCTCTACCGGAATGTCTATTTACCTCTATCTCAAAAACAAAATGTTGAGATAAGTGACGTCTGCATAATTCATAAAAAGTAGTTCTGAAGAAGTTTTCATTTGCCTTGTCAAACATCTGAGCGGAGAATTGGCTTATATATAAATCCCAATATGCTTTAAAAAGTTTCTCTAAATCCAGATCCCTGAGGAATTGTTCAAAATCATCAGCATATAGATTTGAGACATTAAATTTTTCAATTTCATTAAAATACTCTGCAAAAATAGCCTGCATCATCTGATTTGGGATTTTCATCCTAAAATCACTTTTTATTGTCAACATTCCAAGATAAAATAAACTGATAGGATAGAAAATAGGTTCAAAAAACTGGCTCATGTTGAATTTTTCGGAAAGCATGGGCATATCATAAGAAAGTTCTCCTTGATAGATAATTTT
The DNA here is from genome assembly GCA_034660375.1 of Verrucomicrobiota bacterium. GTDB lineage: Bacteria > Verrucomicrobiota > Lentisphaeria > UBA2565 > JAYEIY01 > JAYEIY01. The sequence goes on along the minus strand of JAYEIY010000212.1, from coordinate 2,721 downwards.
TTCAAGCATTTCTTTGGTATTCGCTTCCTTAATGGTTAATTTTTTAATCCAGCTAATATCAGTTTTAAGATTAGTATCAATAAAAATTGTTGGTATTTTTCCATCCTCCATAATAAAATTTTTCAGAAAATATGATATAATAGTCGAATTATAGAGAGTTTCAGAGTCACTTGCAAATTGAGATCCATTATAGAAGTTTTTAAGTATTGCTCTAAGGGGTTTCGTCAGTTCTTCATCAAAGCCATATTCTTTTTTTACCATATCAAGATATTCATCTACTTCTTTTTGTGTAAAACCAAGCATATTTAAAAACGGAGATTTTAGAGTAATTATTTCTGCAATATTAAAACCACTGCTTAAGTCATCTATTGTAATTGGTAACACACCCGTAATAAAAACTCTTTTGACAGTTTGCATTTCAATGGCTTCTTTTAATTTTTTAAAGAAGGTTTTAAGAAAGGAAGTATCTGAGGTTATTTTTTTGTAAAGTATATCATTATTGGTTGTAATGAGTTGATTACTAAAGTTATCGTACTCATCAATTATCAAATAGAGCTGGGGTAATTTATTCTTCTCAATGTATGCGACAACTGCGCTTAATTTGTTTGTAAATGTCTCTTTTTCGTTGAGTTTAAAATCTTTAAAATATTCAGAATAATAATGCAGAAAAGTTTCTAGAAACTGCCCCTGAATTTCATTAAAATTATGTTCGATAAATTTTATATCATCTGAAACCTGAACGGAAGAAAAGTTGAGGTGTAAAACCATATATTTATTTTTTTCAGGAGTTGGGTTTTTTCCAATATAAGTATCTCTAAATAATTCATCAAATAAATCTTTTCTTTTTATATCATAGTAACACTGCTGCATTGAACACAAAAGGGTCTTTCCAAAATGTCGGGGTCGCAGAAAAACCGGAGTTGTATAGTTTTCCAATTTTTCAAGAAATTTTGTTTTATCTACATAATAATAATTCCCTTTCTGTAGTTGCTCAAAATTCGCAATTGCGTATGGTATTTTTTTTTTCATATCTTCAAGCTCCTGATTTAGTAAAATGAGCTATCTATTTTTTCTTCTCGCTTTTTTTGCTTTTTTTCGTGCTTGTTTTCTGGCAGATGTGGATATTTTCTTTGATTTTGTTGCGGAACTTCCTGCTGCCATCGGCATGCCTCCGGACATTCCCGGCATGCCTCCGGACATTCCCGGCATCCCTCCGGCCATTCCCGGGATACCTCCGGGCATTCCTCCACCAGAAAGCATATTTTCTATATCCGGAATTCCTCCTTTGGAGCCTATTCCCATTTTAGAGAATTTAGACATCATTTTTTTCATCATAAGGAATCTTTCAAGAAGTTTTTTTACATCAAGTAGTTTTGTTCCGCTTCCTTTGGCAATTCTATTACATCTGGATTTGTTTATTAAATTAGGTTTAATCTTCTCTTCGGCAGACATTGAACAAATTATAGCTTCTATGCTTTTAAGTTGAGTTTCATCTATATCTATATTTTTCTTAAGTTTTCTTCCCCCCGGAATCATATCAAGAATAAAACCCATTCCTCCTAGTTTACGCATAAGTTTAAGCTGCTTTAGAAAATCATTGAAGTCAAATGTATTTTTACGCATTTTTTCTTCGAGTTTTTCGGCTTCTTTTTCCGAGATTTCTTCTGAGGTTCTTTCAACGAGACTTACAACATCTCCCATTCCCAGAATACGTGATGCCATTCTGTCTGGATAAAAAGGTTCCAAATCTGATATTTTTTCTCCAACACCGGCAAATTTTACGGGTTGTCCAGTTACCTTTCTCATAGAAAGAGCTGCACCACCTCTGGCATCTCCATCAAGTTTTGTAAGGATTATACCGGTAATATTAAGGGCTTCGTGAAAATGAGAACTGACAGAGACAGCTTCTTGCCCGAGTGCGGAGTCCGCAACAAGGAGTATTTCATCGGGAGATACTTTTTTTCTTATAGATACAAGTTCTCCAACCAGGTCATTATCTATTTGATGTCTGCCTGCAGTATCTATGATAAGTACATCTTGCTTTTCATATTTAGCTTGCTGAAAAGCTGCCTTAGCAATTTTTGTTACATTTTTTTCATTTCTGTCAGAATATACGGGCAGATTGAGATCATTCCCAAGAAATTCCAGCTGATCTATTGCTGCCGGTCTATGGACATCTACAGCAGCCAACATCACTTTTTTTCCTTCTTTTGTGAGCAATTTAGCTAATTTTGCACTGGTCGTTGTTTTTCCCGAGCCGTGAAGTCCTACAACCATAATTACTGATGGAGATGAAGAGAGATTAAGTTCAACATTTTCTTCCCCCATCATTTCGGTCAAAAGATCATTAACAACCTTTACTGTCTGCTCGCCGGGTTTAATACTTTTTAACACTTTTTTACCGAGACATCGCTCCCGTGCAATAGAAACAAATTCTTTGACAATTTTATAGTTTACATCTGCTTCAAGCAAAGCAATGCGGATATCGCGCATTGTATCTTCAATGTTTTTTTCTGTTAGGAATGCCTTACCCTGAATACGTTGCAAGGCTCCCTGAAACCCATCTGTAAGTCGTTCAAACATAAATTATTTCCCCTGTTTTTTTGTTGTTTTCCTTAAGTTTGCAGTTAATTTTTTTATATCTTTTTTAGTAATTTTAGTTAATCTTATTTCATTTTCCTGATGTTAATTTAAAATAATCAACCTTTCCCTTTCTAGGAG